>JAAETT010000132.1 GCA_024228115.1 bacterium | reverse complement strand
GGCTTCCAGGGCAACCCCGGCTCACACCCGATCCGGAGCCTTCGCGGTCCCGGGCGCCCCAGACCCTACTCACCGCAACAATTCAACCGAGAATCCCACGCTACGCGGCCGATCTCGCTTCTACCGCGCAGACTCCTAGAGGCTCGTTCCAGGTTTTGGCCCCATCTGCCGATGGGCGAAGGATGTGGCGTGCCCTTCCCATCTTGGCTCTGCTCCTCCTGTGGGGCGATCCTGGCCTCGCTGATGGCTCGTTCAATCGGGTCTCGACGCCCCAGGAGCCGAAAGCCCCTGCCGCGGCGCCGGAATCCGCAGAGGGGGCTGCTCCCGCTGCCGAAGCCCCAGCTCCGGCCGCGCCGGCTCCCGAGCCGGAGAAACCGGAAGTGGAGCCCCCTCGCGGGGACGCCTGTATCTACGGCCCGAAGGGCTTGATCTTCCAGCCGCGCGGCAAGCAGTGCGCGGAGGCTGGCCCCGGCCCGGCTTCGCCAGATCGCGCTCCCGGAGGGCGCTGCATCATGGGGACGCGAGGCCAGGTCCTCTACGCCCCGCCCGGGGTCTCTTGTGAGGACACGCTGCAGTAGAACCGCAGGAAGGCCGGCGCCTGGATCTGAACCAGGGGGCGAGGCGTACACTTCGAGCGATGCCGGCCTCCCCTCTCTGCCAACAACCGTGAGACACCTGACCCCACTCGAATTACTGTAGGGCGATGCAAGGTGATTCACGATGATCGACGACTCGAACTCTTCTCCTCTGCCGGCCTCGGGGCCGGTGGAGGCGCGTAGCGCCGGAACCGGCTCCGAGGCCGGCAGGCTCGACCCGGAGGTGGTGGCCAAGCCGAAGAGAAGGCAGTTCACGGCGGAGTACCGGCTTCGCATTCTGGAGGAGGCCGAGCGCTGCACGAAGCCCGGCGAGGTGGGCCAACTGCTGCGGCGCGAGGGGTTGTACAGCTCTCACCTGACGGCCTGGCGCAAGGCACAGCGCCGGGGTGCGCTTCGAGGGCTGGCCTCGAAGAAGCGAGGTGCCAAGCCGAGGAACCGCAATCCGCTGGAGCCGAAGGTGCAGGAACTCGAGGCGGAAAACGCACGCCTCAAGGCCGAGTTGCACAAGGTGCATACGATCCTGGACGTGCAGGAAAAAGTTGCCGGGCTGCTGGGATTCGACCTCGAGAGCGGAAAGAACTCGTGAGCGCGGCCCAAGGGCTGGCCCGACAGGTCGGGGTTGTCCCGGCCTGTCGGGCCCTGGGCGTATCGCGCGCGACCTTCTACCGCCGAACGAGACCCTCGACTGGGCAGCAGCAGCCCCGGAAAACTCCTGCCCGAGCGCTCGCACCGATCGAACGAGAGCGCGTGCGCGAAGTGCTTTATGAGCCGCGTTTCGTGGACCGCTCGCCGGGCGAGGTCGTGGCGACCCTTCTCGACGAGGGGCGCTACCTCTGCTCGGAACGCACGATGTACCGCCTCCTTGCGGAACGCGCAGAAAGCCGGGAACGCCGCAATCAGCGGTGTCACCCCGTCTACGCGAAGCCGGAGCTCATCGCGACTGCGCCGAATCAGGTCTGGTCCTGGGACATCACCAAGCTCCTCGGGCCAAGAAAGTGGACCTACTACTACCTCTATGTTCTTCTCGACCTCTACAGCCGTTATGCGGTGGGGTGGATGGTCGCGGATCGGGAGAATGCCTCGCTCGCCAGCAACCTTATCGAAGAAACATCAAGGAAGTTCGACGTGTCGCCCAAGACCCTGACGCTTCATTCGGATCGTGGGTCGCCTATGACCGCAAAATGCACGGCACAGCTCCTCGCCGATCTCGGCATCACGCGATCGCTCTCCCGGCCGCGCGTCTCGGACGACAATCCGTTCTCGGAAGCGCAGTTCAAGACGCTGAAGTACCACCCCGGCTTCCCGGGACGATTCCAAGACCAG
>JAAETT010000131.1 GCA_024228115.1 bacterium | reverse complement strand
GGCTTCCAGGGCAACCCCGGCTCACACCCGATCCGGAGCCTTCGCGGTCCCGGGCGCCCCAGACCCTACTCACCGCAACAATTCAACCGAGAATCCCACGCTACGCGGCCGATCTCGCTTCTACCGCGCAGACTCCTAGCTGCCCATTGGGGCGTGCTCCTGTGCATGATCCTTGTCGTTCTGCCGGTTGGATTCTTGCCACAGCTTGTTCGAGACTTCGTATGGCAGGCGGACGGCAGCATCCTCGTTTCAACACAGCCCGACGGAGTACTGCATCTGGGCGTTACTCAACAGCTGGTGCACTCCTTTCCCCTGCGCAGCCCCTTCGCCGCGGGCATGCCGTTGTCCTACCACTATGGCATGGACTTGGTGCCAGCCGTTCTTCATCGATTCCTGGGAATCCCCGTCGCTGACGCCTGCCTTCGCTTGGTTCCCACGATGTTACTGGCACTGGTGTTTCTCTCCGCGTACATCTTTGGGCGTCGTTGGCTCGGCTCCGTGTTCGCGTCCACAGCGACGGCCCTGATGGTAGTTCTTGCGGAGGGCATGGGATACATGCCCGGGCTAGTGACCGGAAACCAGAACATTTGGGCGGTCCACTACTTCGATACGCCCGCGATAGTTTCACTCTATTGGGCGAACCCCAACCTCCCCGCCCTCGCCTTCTTCTTTGCGGGAATGTGGGCTCTTCTACGCGGCTTGGCTGATTCTGACCGGCGCTGGTCATGGTTTCTTGCTTCGAGTGTGATCCTTGGCGTCATGGGATCGTTCAAGATCTTTTTCATTGCGCACACCATGGCGGCCTTGGCTATCGCCGCTGCTCTATGCCTCCTTCGGCGTGACCGTCGCCTGGCCGAAGCGGTATTCGTCACCGGTGCAGCGTGCGTAGTTCTTGTATTGCCGCTGATCCTGCCTCATCTTGGATCGAGCGTGATTCGCGTTGCGCCGACGTTCCAGACCCACTATTGGCCGGCTGCGATCTGGAAGTTGGGCCTTGGCCAGATTCCCGGCTTCGCATCTGTTGTCGAGATGGCGATCCAGAAAAAGACCTCCGTTGGCGGGATTCTGTTCGGCTTCACTCTTGCCCTGCCTCTTTTTGTCCTGGGCAGTTTCGGCGTGAGATCTCTCGGTCTCGGCGGTCTATTTCGATCTCTTGTTCGGTGGAAACACTCACCGCCTCTCGACCTGTTCTTCGCAATTTTTGTGGTCTTGGGATGGCTTATTACGCCCTTGTTTCTAGTCCCTTGTATCGACCAAAGGCGGAAGTGTTGTCATGCTAAGCACTGCGTCCCCCGCAGCCAATCGGTTCTCGCCGTGTCGCGGGCCGATTCATGGGGCCCGTATGTCGAAGAAGCGGTATCGGATTGACTTGACGG
>JAAETT010000130.1 GCA_024228115.1 bacterium | reverse complement strand
TGATCCTCGGGAAGCCAATCCCGAAGCGAGGGCGGCAGGAGAAGCGACTGGTCCGGCTCGTAGCGTCGAAAGTCTCGCGGCATGGCTCACTCTAGCGAGACTCACCCCTCAATGGCCCTCTGCCGCGCAGACTCCTAGGCGTGACTTCCGAAGGCTGGGACGTCGGCTAGGGGCGCAACTCTTCGGCGCGGCGCCGGGCCTTCTCCCACATCCGCAAATAACCCTCGGCCGACTTGAAGAGCGGTTCGAGTTCTGCGTCGCTCACGCCGTCGCCCCGGATCTCCTCGATGAGTTCGGGGAGCAAGCCGATGTGTGCCAGGCCTTCGGTGTTGAAATCGATCGTGCGGTTTCCGACCTGGGGCTGGGTAAACGTGACGTCGCCAGCGTAGGACGTGAACGGATACGTCACAGGATCCTGCTGCGGCTCCGAGCAACCGCTATCCGGTCCGAAACGGGGCCCCGGCGCACCCGCGAAACCGTTCAGGTCGAAGTTGAAGCCCTCGGCCGGGAAGCCGCCGTTGTCTTCGATGCGCTGGATGCGCGCCTGGTAACCGTCGTCCACCGTCGCGGACGCGCTAGCGGAGCGACAGCGGCCGAAGCCGCTGCCCGAGACGCCGCCCAGGCGATACAGCTCCCCATGGTTGTTGCGGCCGTGGGTGCCCGCGGCGGGATAGTCGTTCTGGGCGAGGATTTCGTACGCCCGACGATAGGAACGCCGCGGAAAGTGATCGACCTCGATGATCATGCCCCGCTGCATCATCTGCTCGATCAGGAACTCGCCGAGAGGCGTCAGGCCCGCTGCCTGGCAGACCTCTTCGGGGCCAGGAGGCTGCAGTAGGAGGGGCAGGAAGGGCGCCAGGGTCTGGACCGGATCATTGGCGAAGCCACTGAAATCGTTGGGTGCGGGGGCGAAGTAGTCGGCGCGGGGCTGGATCAGCCCGGGGAAGGTGGCCGGACCCTGGTCGAAACCCGGCGGCACGCTCGGGTCGCAGTCGTTCGTGAAGTTGGAGAAGTGGCCGGTCTGGATGAAGTTGCCGAGTGCGATCACGGCTTTCGAGCCATCCCCTGCCGAGAATCCGTTGTCGTATTTGTGCACGGGGAAGAGCGCGCGAATGCCGCGATCGTAGTAGGCGTCGAGCTCTTCGATGATGTCCTGTTCGGTGCAGGAGGGGAACGCGGCGGAGGGCGTCAGGAAGCAATCGAAGAGGTTCGATGTCTCGATTCCGAGGATCACCGCCATCTTGCCGCGTCGGATCACCCGGCGAGCTTCGGCCGGAGAGCGCACGATACGGAACCAGCCCTTCCCGGGGCCGCCCTCCTGGGCGTCGATGTATTTCTGCATTGCGTAGGTCTCGTCGATGATGCGATCGACGGCGACCATGTCGTTGCACGCATAACGTGTGGGCTGGATGCCGCCCCCTGCGATCAGATCACAGATGATCTGATTCGTGGTGGCATGCTGCACGACGAGACGCAGCCCACCCAGGTAGGCGCGTTGGAGCCACCGGTAGTACTGCACCTGGTGGGTGGAACTCTTGGGGGCGTTCGGCCAGTCGGTGAACTCGGGGTAGCCGGCGGTTGCATGGTTCGCGGTGGGCGTCTCGCCGGTCACGAAGCTGAAGAGCAGGGCGTTCGTATCGCCGCGGTTGTCGAAGCCGAAGCCGAAGAGATCCTTGCGGCCTTCGGGCCCGTGGTAGAGCTCGCAATCTGCGAGGGCATGCTCGATGCCGAGGCGATGGAAGGGTGCGCCATGAAAGATGCCTCCCCCCCCGAAGCCGAAGTTGGACAGGATATGGGAGTGCGTATCGACGATGCCGAAGACCGAGCCGTCCTCGAACTCGAAGGGATCGGGGCTGCCCTCCGCATCGAGGGTGGCCTCGGGGAACTCGCTGCAATCCTCGCGCGGGATCAGCACCAGCTTCGCGGCTTTCTTGGCGCCATCGACCAGTCCGGTCGTGCGCAGGTAGTGCCCGCTGCGCCGGTGGCGGAGCCGAAGCGAAGGGCGTCGGCGCTGGAACGACGTCGAGAGTTCCCACTCCGCCTCGGATTCGAAGCCGTCATCGACCGTCGTGACGTCGGAGGCCAGGACGGCTTGTCGTTGGATGCCGCTGCCGTCGGAGACCAGGTAGGACCCGCCCTGGTCGTAGAACAGGGTAGGTCCCGAGAGCGGAAGGCTTCAGGAAGAAGGCCTCGGCGTCTCGCGCACGGCCATAGGAGAAGCGGTAGCCGGTGCCATCGCTCGTCGTCGCGAGCATCTTTGGCCAGAAACGTCCCGGATCGACTGCGCCCACGGCGTAGCATTGGTTGGCGACCTGGTAGACGGGCCCGCTATCGAGCTCCCGGCATCCAACAAGAGAGAAAAAGAGGGGCATAAGCCCCACAACCAGCCACCATTTCTGCATGGGTCCCTTCCGCTTGATTCCGCTGTGCCGCCGTGCAGGTCGACCGCGGGAGTTTACCACGCGTTTAGCCGCTCATGAACGGGAATCACGGGCCGAGACCGGGCGGTTCTCGACTCATCGAAGTGAGACATCATGCCACAATTTGCGTCGATCTGGAACGAGATCGGCCTCGGCCGGGTCGATCCTGCCTCGATGCGAGGCACGGGCCTTGCTTCGGGGACCCCCATGCGATCAGTACCGTCGGAGGGAATGCAGACACGGCCGCGGAGGGCTGGGTCGGTGGCTGGAATCATCGTGGCGGTGGCGCTCAGCCTGCCGCCCGGGCCAGCCCGGGCGGAGCCTCGGGCCGTGCTCGTCGCCACCGCCAATCTCAGCCCCGGCGCCTACGACGTGACCCTGCCCGACAAACTCAGCGTGCTCGAGGCCGGCGAGCATCGCATGCTGAGCTTCGAGGCTCCGGGTCGGCTCGAGGCGGTGGCGGCGGAAGGTCTCCCGATCGATGCGGGTCTCAAGGTCGCGTGGCTCGATGCGGCTCTCGAGCGCACCCGCGTGCGCCAGGCCGAGCTGCAGCTCCGCGATGCGCGCTCCCACCTACAGCGCATCTCTGGCCTGAAGCGCTCCAAAGTCGCCAGCGAGAAGGCGCACGAGGACGCAATCACCGCCGTCAGTCTTCGCGAATCCGAGCTCGACACGGCCCGCGAGCAGCTCGAGCGCAAGACCTTGCGTGCTCCCTTCGACGGTGTGGTCGCCGAGACCCTCGCGGAGCCGGGGGAGGTGGTCGGGGTCGGCACACCGATTGCCACGCTGATGCAGCTCGATGCTCTCACGTTGAGTGTCGGCGTGCCGGGCTATCAGGTGGGGCGGGTACGCGAAGGTGCGGAAGTCGCCGTCAGCGTTCCCGCGCTGGAAAACGAGCGCTTTCCGGGCGTCGTGGAACGTGTCGCGCCGGCCGCCGCTTCGGGGCGCCATCTCTTCGAGGTAGAGATCCTCGTTCCGAACCCCCATGGCAAGTTGCGCCCGGGCATGAGCGCGCGGGCCGCGATCGTGACGAGCGTGCTCGACGGTGTGATCGTCGCACCGCTCGAGGCGGTGGTGGAGCGGAGTGGACGGCGCACGGTGTTCCTCGCAGAGGAGGGCCGTGCCCGGGCCGTGGATGTCGGTGATGCGCCCCTCCACGGCGACCATATGCTGATCGCGATCAGCGACGGAAACGTCGAACTGGTCGTGCGCGGCCAGCATGGCCTCCGGGACGGAATGGCAGTGCGCGTCGACAACACGGTCCTGCGCGCCGCCGACCCTGGGCCTTGAAGATCCTCGACCGATTCATCGACCGGCCGCTGCCGGTCTTCGTGGCGGCGGTCGTGCTCGCGCTGGCAGGGATCTTCTGTCTCTCCGTCCTGCCCGTGAAGCGCGCGCCCAACATCGTGATCCCGTTCGCGTTCGTCGGAGCACCCTACGTGGGCGCCGCGCCCGAGGATGTGGAGACCGAGCTGACCCTGGAGCTCGAAGAGCAGCTGAATACCCTCGATGAGCTTCGGCACATGACGACGGTGTCCTCCGAAGGTTTCTCCACCGCGATCCTCGAGTTCGAGGATCGGGCCGACATGACCGAGAGCCTGCGCGATGTGCGCGATCGGGTCGACCTGGCCGAGGTCGAGTTCCCGGACGATGCGGATCCGGCGGTGGTCCGAGAACTCAGCCTCGACGACGTTCCGATCATCTTCTTCACCTTGCGCGGTGCTGATCTCTTCAACCTGCGGGACCTGGCCGAGGATCTGAAACCTCACCTGGAGAGTGTCCCAGGAGTGAGCCAGGTGGACGTGTTCGGTGGCTACGAACGCGAAGTGCAGATCCTGGCCGACCCGGCCGCGCTTGCCGAGTTCGATCTCACCCAGGCCGATCTGGTCCGGGCGGTTGTGCGCCAGAGCCGCAGTCTTCCGGCCGGGGAGCTGCGCTCCGCGGGTGCCCAACGGCAACTCCGCTCCACGGGCGAGTTCGAGTCATTGGAGGAGATCCGGGACATCGCCATTGCCAGCGAGCCGACGGGGGTGCTGACCCTGCGCGACGTAGCCGAGGTTCGGCTCACGCACGAGCGCCTGACTTCCGAGGCCTGGATCGATGGCGAACCGAGCGTGACCCTGCGCGTCCGTCGGCGCCCCCACGTGAATACCCTCGATACCGTCGAGCGGCTGCGTGCGGAGGTAGACCGGCAGCGCGCCAAGCTCCCACCAGGCGTGCAGATCGATGCGACATCGGATAGCTCCGATGAGATCCAGCGGATGATCCGGCAGCTCGGAATCAGTGCGGTCGTGGGGCTCGTGCTGGTGGTTGGCGTGCTGCTCTGGATGTTCGATCTACGCCAGGCCCTGCTGGTTGGCAGCGTGCTGCCGTTCGCGGTGCTGGCAACGTTCGTCGGCCTCTACGTATTCGACATGGCGATCAGCAACATCGCATTGTTTGGTCTGATCCTGGTGCTCGGCCTCGTGGTCGACGGCGCGATCATCGTGGGAGAGGCGATCCAGAGTGAGCGCGAGGCGGGGCTGCGGCCGGATCAGGCCGCTAAGGCCGCGCTCGATCGCGTGGCCACACCCGTCATCGCTGCGGATCTCACCACCATCGCGGCCTTCGTTCCGATGCTTCTGATGGTCGGTGTCATGGGTCAGTTCATGTCGGTGCTGCCGAAAGTCGTGGTGTTCGCGCTGATGGGCTCGGTCTTCGTGGATCACCTGCTGCTGCCGGCGGCATCGGCACGCATCCCGCGCCGGCCCGCACGGGATCCGAAACGGGGGGGATGGCTGGCGCCGGATCTCGCACGTTTGCGCAGCGTCTATGCCAGGGCACTGAAGAGGGTGCTCGCACGTCCACGTCCAGTGGTTGCAGCAGCGCTCCTGGCCCTGGCGGGTTCCGGCGTGCTCTTCATGAGTGGCGCAATCGACAGCATCTTCCTGCCCCGCACGGATCGGAGCCGGTTCACCGTGAACTACGCACTTCCGCTCGGAACCCCGCTCGCAGAGACGAGCCGCGTGGGTGAGCTGATTTCCCGGCGGGTTGCCGTCCTCCCGGAGGTGGGGAGCTACGTGCTCACGACGGGGGACACCGGCGCTCTCACGACCGATACCCGGGAGGCGGGTCGCTATGGGCCTCAGTACGGACGCATCAATGTCGAGCTCGTCCCTACCGGGGAGCGTCGTCGCGGCCAGGCCGAAATCGTGCGCGGGCTGCGTACGGATCTCGCTTCGTTCGCCGGCGTGGAGATCGACGTGCACGAGCCCAGCGAAGGGCCGGGCGTCGGCGCTGCTCTCGCGATCCGGGTGAAGGGAGAGAGCCTCTCGGCGATCGCTGCAGCCGCACGGAGCGTGGAGGCCGAAGTGGCCTTGCTCGACATGGCCGAGGACGTGCGCGTCGACTACGACGACACGAAGCCGGAGATCCAGGTCGATGTCGATCGGCCCCGTGCTGCTGCGCATTTCGGAATTGCCACGGACCAGGTCTCTCGCGCGCTGCTGACGGCATTTCACGGAATCGAGGTCGGACGCATGTGGATCGCCGGGCAGCGTGTCGACCTGCGCTTGAAGGCCCCGGAGAGCTACGACCAGACTCTCGAGCGGGTTCGCGAACTTCCGCTTCGCGCCGCCTCGGGTGCGATCGTGCCCCTGGGCGAGATCGCCGCGGTGAATCTGAGCTTCACCCACGACGCGATCTTCCGACACGACACACGTCGCACGGTGACGGTCCGCGCCAATGTCTCTGCGGAGGCTTCGTCCGTGACCCTCGAAGCCGCGGCGCGCGAAGCGCTGGCGACGCTTCCGCTGCCCCATGACATCGATCTCGAATTCGGCGGTGAGACCGAGGAGCGCGATCGTTCCTACGCCAGCCTGTGGGACGCGCTCAAATGGGCCGCGGTGTTGATCTACGCGATCGTCGTCGTGCAGTTCAATTCCCTGCGACAGCCGTTCATCGTGCTGTTCGCGGTCCCGCTATCGGTCATCGGCGTCACCCTGGGCCTGCTCGTCACGGGCACGCCGTTCAGCTTCATGGTGTTCATCGGCATCGTGTCGCTCACGGGGATCGTCGTGAACGACGGAATCGTGCTGATCGATGCAATCAACCGGCTGCGCCGTGCGGGCATGTCGCTCATGGATGCCGCTTCGGCGGCCTCTGAGACGCGCTTCCGTCCGGTGTTATTGACCACGATCACGACCATCGCCGGGCTGCTGCCGCTGACACTGGGGATCGCCGAGGGTGGTGAGTTCTGGGCGCCGCTCGGCATCGCGGTGATCTCGGGCCTGCTGGTTTCGTCGATGATGACCCTCTTCGTCGTTCCGGTGATCTACACGCTGATCGAGGGCCCGCATCGTGGCTTCAGGCGTTCGGCGAAGGCCGCTGAAGAGGGTTCCGGAAGCTAGCCGGGCAAGCATGCCGGTTGGAGGCGGGCCTCACGGAAGGTCACCGCTTTCGCGCCGCCTGCGTACGCTAGGCCCTGGAATGCGCCGGTTCCTCACCGGGCACGCTGGTGGGCTTGCGGCCGGCCACACCGGCGCGCCGCACGGCTCGCCCGCGATCCGCCGATTCGAGCGCCGCGGCGCTGATGCGGGCGATCCTCATGTCGCCGAACGGCGTGCCGAGCCCGGAGTTCACGATCAGCCCCACGGCCAGATCGCGGCTCGGATCCGCCCAGGCTCCGGAGCCACCGAAGCCGAAATGCCCGAAGGCGTGCCGCGGTGTCCCGCGCGTGGTGAATACGCCGTGATAGCCGAGGCGCCACTGCATATCGAAGGGAATCACGACGCGGTGGGCGACCTTGGTCTGCACGCGCGTCGCTCGAAGCAGCGCCTTCTTGGAGAGGATTCGTGTCCCGCCGATCTGGCCTCCGCCGGCGAGCGCCGCGTACATTCGTGCAAGGGAACGAGCCGTGAACAGGCCGTTCGCCGCAGGAATCGATGCGCGCAGGGTCTCTTCCGCACCAAAATCGAAATCATCGATCCCGCGCGGTGCGAGCGAATCGAGAATGCTGCGCAGGTCGACCTGAATACCTGCGAGTCGTGCGCCGATCTCCACCAGCGGAGCTGCGGCCGTCATCCCCTGGCGCACCATGCTCTGGCCGATCCAGCGGGGTCCCACGCTGGATCGCGGCCAGATGAGCTCGGCGGCCCGGCTGAGTTCCTCCTCGGGGGTGCCGATGAACATGCCATCGAGCCCCAGCGGCGTGGCCAACTCCTCCTTCACCAGGTCGGAAAAGGCTCGACCGGTCACACGCTGAAGGATCTCGCCGACCAGGTAGCCATACGTCAGGCCGTGGTATCCGGTCCGCTCCCCGGGCGTGTGGATCGGCTCGGTCTCCTCGATGGCGGTGATCATATGCTCCCAGTCGAGCATTCGATCGGCCCGGTCGATCATCTCGCGGATGTGGTAGAGGCCGGATTGGTGCGAGAGGATCTGTCGAACGGTGATCTCTGCCTTGCCGGCTGCCGCGAACTCGGGCCAATGCTTCGCAACGCGATCGTCGTAGTCGAGCAACCCGCGATCGACCATGATGTGAAGCAACGTCGATGCGACGCCCTTCGTGGTCGAGAAGCTGGGCGACATCGTCTCCTTCAGCCACGGCTGCCCGGCGGCATCGCGGACGCCGCCCCAGAGATCCACGACGCAGTGCCCACGGTGGTAGATGCAGACCGCTGCGCCGCCCACGGAACCGTCGAGTTGCTCACGCAGCCGATCCGCTACGGGGCCGAAGTTGGGGTGCAGGAATCCATCGATGGCTACGAACGGCTCGGAGGCCGGCCGTAGATTGTGGAGCAGGCTCATGGGGGGAGACCAAGCAAACGACGCGCCAGCGAAACGTGCACGACGTGCGCGCAGGAAGCTCCACGCGGGGCGTTTCGCCCCGCGATCGAACCTGAATGGGGGCACTACGTCAGCTTGGATGCCGGGCCATTCGGATGAGCGGGGATCACCGCAACGCGAACTGCACCGGGACCCGCACTTCGAGCGTTGCCTTCCCGAGGGCCGCAGGGAGGCGCGGGAAGGGTTGGGCCCGCTCGATCATGGCGAGCGCCTCGCGATCGAGAATCGAGTGGCCCGAACTTCGCTGGATACGCCGCCAGAGCACGCGGCCGCGCCGATCCAGTTCGAAACCAACGACGGCTTCGCCCTCCAGTCGTTGGATACGCGCTCGCCTCGGGTATCGCCGCTGTTGTGCAAGCCGCCGGCTGAGAATGCTGAGATAGCGCGCTTCCGCGGCTTCGCCGCCTGGGTTCATCACGTTCACGGCCTCTTCCGCGGCGGCTTCGGGGCGCGGCTCGGTCGGCGCGAGAGGTGTCGGTGAGGGAGTCGCGGCGGCCAGCGGTTGGGGCGGCTTCGCCGGCGTTGCTTCTTCTTGCACGGGCACCACGGTTTCTTCTCGCGGCTCGGGCTTGGGAATCGGAGGGGGGACGGGTTCGGGTGTGGGAGGAGGTTCTGGAAGGGGAGCCGGCGCGGGCGGCGGTGGAACGGGCACGGGCTCAGTCGATGCGGACGCGCCAGCAGACGAGCCTAACGTCAGCACCAGGGTATGGACCTCGGGTGTTCGACTCGCGGAGGCGCGCACGATCACGATCGAAGCGCCCAGATGGAGAAGGGCGGCCAGGCCAAGAGCCACGGCCCAATGCCGGGGGAGGATCTCCATCAGGGCTCCGCGGCCCGCCTGGTGCGGATCACGACCCGCTCGATCCCTATCTCGCGCAGCGAATCCAGGACGTCGAGGAGCATCCGCGACGAGGCGCCACGATCCGCCTCGAGTTGCACTCCCAACGAAAGCTCGTCCGCCAGTCGCTCTTCCACCTCGGAAGCGAGGGCGTCCAGCGGGATTTCCTCACCACGGATCGCGACCCGTCCGTCCGCAGAGAGCAGCACGACCACCGCGTCGTGGGTCACACTGGCCCCGGAGGCGCTTTCGGGAGGAAGAACGGAAAGCGGATCCGGTGGCGTGAGGGTTCCCGTCAGGACGAAGAAGATGAGCAGGAGGAAGACGACGTTCACGAGCGGGATCATGCTCTCGTCGGCAGGTTCGCTTCGCGAAGGTGTCTCGAATCTCACCTTGCTTCTCCGGGACTGCGCGCAAGCGTGATGTTCGTTCCGCCCGCCGCGGCGATGTCGTCCAGGGCGTGCACGACCTGCTGGAGTGGAGCCTCGGGGTCGGGTACGACGGCCACTCGTCGCTCCGGGCCGGCGGCAAGCAGTCGAGCGATCGCCTCCGTCAGCTCTCCTCTTGCAACTTCCTCACCGAGCAGCTGGAAACCGCCGTGCTCGCGAACCCGAACCACGATGGCCTCTTCGTCGGCTCGTTCTGCGACGACGACAGGCGCCTCGATCGCGATCCCGCTCCAATCGAGGAAGCTCGTGGCCAGCATGAAGAACACGAGCAGGATGAACACCACGTCGACCAGCGGTGTGAGCCCGATTCGAATCGGGCGGGACGGCTTGGCGTCAATCTGCACCCTGTGCTCGGCTGGAGGTCAGGCTCTTTGCACCCTCGACCGTCCGGGTCTCCGGCGCGAGTTCGACGGTGAACACGGAAGTGGCCGCGTCCTCCATCGCATGTCCGAGCCGACCCACCCGGCCTTCCAGCCAGTTCAGCAGGGCCACGGCGGGGATGGCCACGGAGATCCCCACGGCCGTGGTCAGCAACGCTTCCCAGATGCCGCCAGAAAGGATGGTCGGATTGGCGCCGTTTCCGGCGCGTTCGAGCTGTTGGAATGCCTCGATCATGCCGAGCACCGTGCCGAGCAGCCCTAGCAACGGGCTTAGCGTGGCAATCGCCTCCAGCCCGCGGAGATTGCTTCGCAGGCGTTGGAGATGAGCCATGCCCACCCGGGCGACCTCCTCTCGGACGACGTCCGCACTCACGCCTGGATGTTGCAGGCCTCGAATGGCGACTTCGAGCACGCGCGCCACCGGGCTCCTCGATCCCGCCAGGATCTCGAGAGCGCCGTCCACGCTGCCTGCTCGCCACTCCGCGATTGCCGCGCTGACGAAACGCCGCTCGCCGATCTGCATGGCGCGAAACTGGTAGAGCTTGATGAGGACGATCGTCAGCCCAACGACGGAAGCGGCGGCCAGTACGACCATGACCGGGCCGCCCAACCTAACCATCTCGAGGGCCTGGGCGAGACTCGTCCCCACCGATTCGGAACCGATGCTCCCGACATCCACGAGTGTATTGGGCTCATCCATCGAACTCGTTACCTGGTCGTCAGCGGCCGCGGGCACAGCATCGGCAACCTGTTGCGTGTCGGTCACCAGCCCGGCCGAGCGGAGCCTCCCGGCGCTGGACGGCGGACCATAACAGACGTCCGGAATGCCCGACAACGTTGCCTAGGAGTCTGCGCGGTAGAAGCGAGATCGGCCGCGTAGCGTGGGATTCTCGGTTGAATTGTTGCGGTGAGTAGGGTCTGGGGCGCCCGGGACCGCGAAGGCTCCGGATCGGGTGTGAGCCGGGGTTGCCCTGGAAGCC
>JAAETT010000129.1 GCA_024228115.1 bacterium | reverse complement strand
GGCTTCCAGGGCAACCCCGGCTCACACCCGATCCGGAGCCTTCGCGGTCCCGGGCGCCCCAGACCCTACTCACCGCAACAATTCAACCGAGAATCCCACGCTACGCGGCCGATCTCGCTTCTACCGCGCAGACTCCTAGTCCGAGATATCCAGAGCACAGGGAATTCTGGGGCCTCAAGGGGCGATCGGCACAGGCCGATCTAGCAACGATGGCGGCTTCCAATAGCCTGACTAAGGGCGAGGTCGAGGACTACTGGCGGGAGGCTGGCGAGCCGCTGGCTAGCAGTGCCCTGAAGTCCACCATTTTCATGGCTTTGGGTATGCAGGTCGGCTTCACGTGGCTCGACCGGTTCGCGTATCCGGAGATGTTCACGCTCTTCTTTTGCATACGGATGAGTGTCAACGCGCTTCTTGTAGCGATTCTCGTCACTGGGCGTCACCGGTTTCCGCGCGAGTCGATGGCGGTGTTCAGTCTCGCGATAGGCCTAGAGATTCTCGCAATGGTGTACGCGACAGATGCGCCATCCAGCGACTACTACGGTGGGCTGCTGCTCCTCATGGTCGGGATGCCCGTGCTCCTACCGATTACGGCTCCCGTAACCGCGGCTGTGAATGGCCTTCTCTGCGTTGGTTTCGCTCTCGGCCCGATCGCAGCCGCCGGGCCGGTAGCTTGGGATACGTATTCGATTCACCTATTCGTGTTGGTCTCGGGATACGTTGAGAGCGTCATAGCTTCCGCTTTCCTGCATCGAATTCGAGTACGGGATTTCCTTCATCGCCGCGAGATCGAGTCAGCCCGCGACCGTCTAGCAGATCTCGACAAAGCAAAATCCCGCTTCACGGCGAACATCCACCACGAGCTCCGAACGCCGCTCACGCTCATGCTGGCTCCCATCGAAGCCATGCGCTCTGGCGATCTGGGCGAAGTTCCCGCCAGTCTCGATCGTACGCTTCGCACCATGCAGTCGAATGGCCTGCGCCTGCTGAAGCTCATCAACAACCTGCTCGATCTGGCCAAGGTCGAGAGCGAGCAGCTTTCCGTTCGGCGCGTTCCGCTGGAGCTTGGGCGCCTCGTGCAAGACATCGTCGATGGCGCGCTTCCCATGGCCGAGCGGAAGGGGCTCGAGCTTCAGGCGGTGGGCTTCGAGGCCGTTCCCACGCTGAATGTGGATCCGGATGCGCTCGAGAAGGTGTTGGTGAACCTGATCGGGAACTCGTTGAAGTTTACGGATGCGGGGGGCATTACCGTCCGGGGCAGCGTCGTTACGGCAGGCGAGGCGGTCGATGGCGACGGCCACGTTCTCGATGCCGATGGCGTTCATCTGGTCGTCGACGATACCGGCGTGGGCATGCCGGAGAACCAGTTGGCCCGGGTGTTCGATCGGTTCGCCCAGGTCGATGGCTCCACCACGCGCAAGCATGAGGGCACGGGCATCGGCCTGAGCTTGGTTCAAGAGCTTGTCGCGCTGCATGGTGGGCAGGTGTGGGCAACCAGCGAGGGGGAAGGGCACGGCTCGCAGATGCATGTGCTGCTGCCGGTTGGCGAAGCGGATGACGACCCGGATGAAGAAGTGCTGCTGGCGGCGGATGGCGAGCGTGCTCTCTCGGCAGCCAACTCCTTCAAAGCGCTTGCCAGCGAAGAATCGATGGATCTGGAGGAGAGTGGCGAGGGCCGCTTCGCCGCGGTGGAGCATACGGTCAGCCGTTGGGAGGCCACCCGGCACGGCGACGAGTGGTTGGGGGAGCTCCCCGAGCATCCGGAGGGCACACCGGAGGTCGTCATCGCCGAAGACAATTCGGAGATGCGGCGGCTCCTGGCGTTCCTGGTGGGTCGCGAGTTCCGGGTCCGCCCCACGCGAAATGGACGCGAGGCGTTGGAGGCCGTTCGAGAGCGGGCGCCCGCTCTCGTTCTGACGGATGTGATGATGCCCGAGATGTCCGGCACCGAGCTGTGTCGTGCCATCAAGGAAGACGACGTCCTGAACGGGATTCCCGTGGTGCTCGTCACCTCGAAGGCCGAGCGCGAGATGAAGATCGAGGGCCTGGAGCTGGGCGCCGACGATTACGTGACGAAGCCCTTCCATCCCCGGGAGCTTCTAGCGCGCACCCGCTCCCTCGTTCGCATTCGCACCCTCCAGCAAGAGCTGGCCGAGCGCAACGTGGCCCTCTTCGGCACCAACGTGGAGCTGGCAGAAACACTGGAGGAGCTGAAGGAAGCGGAGGTGCATCTGGTGCAAGCCGAACGCCTCGCCGCAGTGGGCGAGCTTTCGGCCGGGGTCGCCCACGAGGTGAACAACCCGCTGAACTTCGCCCGCAACTCGCTCGCGGCGCTCCGCACGTATGTGGACGATCTCCAGGGCCTCGCCGCATGGCTCGGGGAGCTGAATGCCAACGATCCAGCCACGCTAGGCACCCAACTGGTCCAGCTGCAGCGCAAGAAGCAGGAGCTGGGCCTCGATGAGATGGCCGGAGAGCTGGCCGAGCTGATCCAGATCGTCACGGAAGGCCTCGACCGCACCGCCCACCTGGTTTCCGATCTACAGACCTTCGCCTCCCCCGGGCAGGGGGAACGGGGCCTCGTGGATGTGGGTGCATCCCTACGCTCGACGCTTCAACTCCTGGGTCATCGGCTCCGGGAGACGGGCGTCGAGGCCACGTTGGAGATCGAGGAGGGCCTGATGAGCGTTCCTGGCGATACCGGCGGGCTGAACCAGGTGTTCCTCAACCTCCTCAAGAATGCCGTTGAGGCGTTCGAAGGAGGAGATGGGACCATTTCCGTCCGCGCGCGAATGGCTGCGGGGGGAGAGTTGGAGGTGTGCGTGGAAGATTCGGGGCCGGGAATCGAGGCGGACGTGCAAGCGCGTCTGTTCGAGCCGTTCTTCACCACCAAGGGTGCGGGCCAGGGCAGCGGCCTGGGCCTGGCCATGTGCCAGCGGATCGTCGTCGGCCACGGCGGGCGGATCGAACTGACCTCCGAACCCGGTGAAGGCACGCAGGTGCGCGTCGTCTTGCCGGTCGCTCCTGGGGGCGGAGATGATGCCGGCTCCGGTTGAGGCCAAGATCGGTTACCGCGCCTACCCGCTCCTCTACGTCGATGACGAGCCGGAGAATCTGCGTGTCTTCGAGCTGACGTTCCGGCGTGAGTTTCGCGTCGTCACGGCAACCAGTGGCGAGGAAGGCCTCGAGAAGCTGATGGCGGAGCGTTTCGCCGTAGTGCTCTCCGATCACAAGATGCCCGGTATGAGTGGGGTCGATTTCCTTGGCCGCGTGAGCGAGATCGCACCGGATACCGTCCGCATGCTCGTCACCGCCTACGGTTCGGCAGATACCCTGGCCCACGCCATCAACGATGGCTCCATCTATCGCTACATCGCGAAGCCGTGGCAGCCGGATGAGATGAAGGTCTCGTTGAAGCGTGGCGTCGAGCACTACGTCCTCAGCCGAGATCGCGAAGCGCTCGTGCGAGAGCTGCATACGATCGGAGAGGTGGCGAAGACGATCAACCGCGAGCTCTCGCTGGATCGGCTCGAGGATCTACTGATCACGTCGCTCACCGAGACGCTGAAGTACGACGGTGCATCGCTGCTGAGCTTCGATCCCCTGAAGGAGCGGCTCCGATTCGAGCGTTCCGGGCCGATGGGTGCACACAGCAGCGAGTTCCTGGAAACCCACGCCATCACCCGCGAGAATGCCCCGGGCTTCGTGGATTCCCTGGCGGAGGGTGAAGCCTGCTTCCTGGGCGTGGGCGAAGCCCTCAATTTCACGACGGAGGTCCGCGAATGGATCACGGAAATCGCCGGGGATCTGCTCGTGGTTCCGCTGTTAGGCAAGGACGAGCTGCTCGGTGCCCTTGCCGTGGACAATCGCCGAGGAGGCGCGCCGTTCGAAGATCGGGATCGCAGGCTCCTGGAGGATGTGGCGGCGCAGGCCGGGATCGCCATCCAGAATGCGCGATTGGTCGAGGATCTCCGTTCCACGCGCCAGCAGGTGCTGCGCGCCGATCGTCTGGGCACGCTTGGCACACTCTCGGCCGGGCTCGCCCACGAGATCAACAACCCCCTCACTTCGATTCACACCTTCCTGAGCCTGGCGCCCGCCAAGCGAGACGAGCCGGATACGGAATTCTGGGGCGACTATCATCGCCTGGCGTGTTCCGAACTCGAGCGCATTCGCGGGCTCGTGGCCACCATGGCCCGGCTTGGCCGCCAGGATGGTCGCGCGGTTGAACGCTCCACCTGCGATCTCGCGGGAATCGCTGGCGAGGTGGTCACACTCGTGGCTCCGGAAGCCGACCGTCGCGAAGTAAGCCTGGTGGTAAATGCGGATCCCACCACACCGAAGCTCACCGCGGTTCGCGAGCAGCTCCATCAGCTCATGCTCAACCTCACGCTGAACGCGGTCCACGCATCCCCGGACGGTTCGAGCGTAAAGATCCGAATCGGCCCCGGCGGTCCGGGGGGCGACCCGGAAGGTGCCACCCTGGAAGTCTCCGATATGGGCGATGGAATCGCGGACGAAGACCTCGAACGCATCTTCGATCCCTTCTTCACGACCAAGGGGCCTGATAACGGCACCGGCCTGGGCCTGATGATCTGCCATCGCATCATCGCCGAGCACAACGGCGTGATCGAGGTGACCAGCCGCCCCGGAGAGGGCGCCTGCTTCAGGGTACGGCTGCCGAACCGAACCGCCTGATCCAGCCCGGTTGACCCGGTTCCTCCGAGCTGATAGAACGACACCCGTCCCGATCTACGCGGGGGGAACCCCGCGTTCCATTCGATTGAGGGCTACGTTCGAGGGGTCCGTCAATCCGGCGTGAACCGAAGATCGAAGCAGGGGAGCCGATGCCCGCGAGAACGCAGCAATTGAAACGACGAGCCGAGGGCGCGCGAATCCTGCGCACCGGTCTCTTGTACGGTCTGATCCTCGGGGCGCTCTTTGCGGTTCCGCTGATCGCAGCGCCAGGAGCGGCGGCCGATTCCAGGGTGCGCGTGGCGATCCTGCCGATCGTCGTGCACTCCACGACGGATCGGGAGTATCTGCGCTCCGGCCTCGCCGACATGCTCACCTCCCGCCTCGGGCGCGAAAAGAGTGTGGCCGTCGTGAAGCTGGACGATCCCGAGCTGGCCACCACCGACGCATCGGCCGCCAAGGCCGCGGCTGGCTCGTCCGGTGCCAGCTGGGTTCTGTATGGCTCGTTCACACGCTTCGGCGAAGGCGCGAGCCTCGATATCCGCTGCGTCGAAGTGGGGGGCGAGGACACCCAGGATCCGCGCTCGGTCTTCATCCAGGCGGGGACGCTGGGCGAGATCATCCCGCGCCTCGACAACCTGGCCAAGCGGGTCGCCCATCACGTGACCGCCGGCCGAAGCTCCCTGCCCTCGGTCTCCGCCAGCGAAGAAGAGGCCGCGGACGCGACCATGGCTTCCGCGCTCGATGAGATCGACGCGCTCCGAAGCCGGATCAAGGCCCTCGAGGATCGGGCGGCCGCCGCCGGCTCGGATGTTGCGGGGCAGGCAGGCGGCACCGAAGCCCCCTAGCCGAGCCCGCCGGATCAAACGGGATTCGCTAGCTTGCGCTGGCCCGTACGGGCACGTGGCGATGTAGCTCAGTCGGTTAGAGCACTGGTTTCATAAGCCGGGGGTCGCTGGTTCAAGTCCAGCCATCGCCACCACCCTGCCACCGTGTCGAGTGGCCCACTTGCCACTCCTTCGGACGACCCGTGGGTGCCCGAAACCAAGGCTCGTCCCAGAGGCGCCAGTGCCCGTGGCGAGCGCGTCATGGCGAATCGAAACAGGGCTCCGACCGCCCCGCCATCCGCTTCCTCATCCCTACGCGGGCTTCTCCGCGACGATGAACACGTCGCCCTTGCCCGGCTGCCACTGGTGGTCGATCTCGAAGCCGGCGGCCTCGAGGCTGTCAACCAGCTCCTGAACGGTGAAGACCCGGACCAGCGGCATCACGCCGAGAAATCGCCCGATCGGCCCGATGAGCTTGAAGAGCCTCAGGGTTTCGCCAAGGCACACGGTGCTGGAGACGAAGACGCCGCCCGGCTTCAGCATGCGGTAGACCTTGGCGATCGAGGTGTTCCGGTCTTCCAGGAGATGCAGGACGCTGAGCCCGAGCACCGCATCGAAACTCCCGTCCGGCGCGATGAACGCATCGATGTCCGATTGCTCGAAGTGCACGTTTCCGACGCCGGCCGCTTCGGCCTTGCTTCGAGCGATCTCGAGCATCTTTCCCGAGATGTCGATCGCCCGGACCTGCTTCACGTGCGGCGCGTGGACGATGGCGGTCGAGCCCGTGCCACAGCCGAACTCGAGGACCTCCATGTCCGGGCGCAGATACTCCCGCGTTAGGGCCAGCTTCTTCTGGTAGGCCGCCTCGTCGGCGACCGGCTTGCGGGCATAACGCGCTGCGATCCGATCCCAGAACCGGCTCGAATCGGTCATCGTCTTCTCCTTGGGTCGAGCGGCTTCGTAGCTCACCGCATGCAACCGATCTGCGGGCATCCTTCCAACAGAGGTCACGCTCAGCCGGTGGAAGGATCCATGATTTTCGAGCGATGCGCAGCAGCGGGCGTCTTGCGGGCTGCTAGCGTGCTCACGTGTACATGGGACCCACCGGTGTGGCCCCTCTAGCCTGAACTATGCACGAAAGTTGGCTGAGAAGCTGGCTTTCCAATGTTTCAGCGTGCCGCGCGGCGATTGACGCTGACGGATCTCGTTTTGGGTGGTCGATGCCCATTCCGTGGCGCGAATGCGGAGTGTGCTT
>JAAETT010000128.1 GCA_024228115.1 bacterium | reverse complement strand
GGCCTCAGGGGCGCGCCGAGCTGCGGATCGCTGCCGAGGCCTCCACCCGCCAACGATTCAATCGGGCCATCGAACAACTCGCCGCCTGACCCGGACCGATACCCTCAGGGGCCCGGATCCAATGACGGATTGGGGCTAGCCGGCAGAGCCTACGAACTCGACGGCTAACCGGCAGAGCCCACGCGTTCGACGGCTAGCCGGCTGAACCCACGAGATCGACGGCTCGGCCCAGGGTGTCGAGCTTGTCGCCGGCAGTTTCGCCATGAGGGTCGAGGCGCAAGACGCCGATTCCGGCCTTTCGATACAAGGCGATGCGCTCGGCCACATGCGCTTCGTTTCCGAACAAGCACGTCTGCTCGATCATGGCGTCGGGAACGGCCTTGGCCGCTTCTTCGCGCTTTCCGGCCACCCAGAGCTGCTGGACCTCGTTGGCCGCATCCTCGAAGCCACTGCGCTTGTAGGCGTCGTTGTAGAAATTCGTCTTTGCGGAACCCATCGCGCCAAGGGTGAATGCCATCTGCGGCTTCGCCCGCTGCACGAAAGGCGCGGGATCGTCGGTGAAGGCCACTGCTGCACCGACGCATAGCGTCAGATCGTCGAGGCTCCGCCCCGCCTTCTCCGCGCCGCGACGCAGATGTTCCAGATGGGCTTCGGCGCGCTCCGGAACGAAAGAGGTACCGAGCCAGCCATCCGCCAATTCACCGGTCAGCGCCAGGGCTCGCGGCGAGAGCGTGGCCAACCAGATCGGCAGGTTCTCGTTCGGTGGCTGGGAGATCCGCAATGCCTTGCCCTCGCCTCCCGGACGCGGCAACACGTAGTGCTCACCCTGGTGCTCCAGCTTTTCTCCGCGGCAAGCCATGCGCACGATTTCGATCACCTCGCGCATCCGGGAGAGGGGCTTGTAGAAGCGTTCGCCCTGCAAGCCCTCCACGACCTGCGGCCCGGAGTTGCCGAGACCGAGGATGAAACGATCCCCCGTCAATGCGGCCATGCTCAGCGCCGTCATGGCCGTCATGCTAGGCGCCCGCGCACTCACCTGCATGATTCCCGTGCCAAGTGTCATACGCTTCACGTGGCCTGCCAGAAAGGCCAGCGTACTGACCGCATCGAGGCCCCAGGCCTCCGCTGTCCACGCCTGATCGACCCCGAGCTTCTCCGCCTCCACGGCGAAGGCCACCGTGCGATCGAAATCCCGCTTCCCGCCGGAGCCTGCGCCCCCTGCGCCGATGGCCGTCTTCACGCTGCAGCTTTCTCCACGCGACAAAGGGTGTACTTGTGATGGGGGCAGCCCGTGATCGGATCCCGGTCGGCTGCATCCGAGATTTCGTTCAAGTTGGCACCCTGAACCTCCAACTCACCGCCGGGCCCACTCGGGTATGCCATGCCGAAGCCATTCGGGACCCACACATGGCCCGCCTGGAGCCGGTCGTCCACGGCCGCAGGCAGTTCGACGGCCCCCCGCTTCGTCGCAAGCCGTACCTGCTCGCCTTCCTCGATGCCGAGCCGCGCCGCATCTGCAGGAGCCAGGTGCAACGAGCAATGAGGGCCGCGGCCCTTTCGCCATTTCGGATCGCGCTGGACCGTGTTGCAATTCCATCTCGTGCGTAGACCGCTCGCCAGCACCATGGGGTATTCCGGGTCGGTCGGCAGCGGTGTGTCGATCGCACGAGCGATCTCGGGCAGCATGTCCTCGGGCGCCAGACGGATCTTCTTGTCTTCCCAACCGACGCATGCGTCGAACGCCTCGCCCGCCGGAACCGTACGGGCGATCTCGACGCCTTCCGGATGCTCCAGCACCCTGCGATAGATCTCCATCGCCAACTCGAACGGCCCGACGTCCTTCCAGGTTTCACCGAAGCTGCGCACGACGGAATCGCGCCGGCCGAAGGCATTCTGCAGAGCCGTCACCCAGATCGCGATCAAGGAGGGCGCTGCCAGCTCTGCCCCGAGACTGCGGTAACCCCAGAAAAGGATCTCGGTGCGGCTCGTCGCCAGCTCCTGCACCTTCCCGAAGATCGCAGCGGCACCCTCGGCCGTAGTTCCGGCCGGGGCCAGCTCGCAGAGTTCCGCCGGGACCTCCCGGACGAGACCCATCGCCTCGGCCAGCCGGACGTAGATCTCGGGCTCGGGCAGCGCTTCCTCGGGTCCCGGGATGATCGGCGGCCGCAGTTGGAGGAAGACCGAGGACGACGAGCGCGGAAAGCCCGATGTCTCCCATTTTTCGTACCCACACGGCGTCGGCAACACGTAGTCCGCCAGCAGGGCCGTTTCGGTCATGGCCGGGTCGATCACGACCAGGAGATCGAGCTGTTTGCGCGCCTCTCGAAATGCGTTTGCGTCCGAGTACGAGAGGATCGGATTGGCTCCCTCCACGATGAGCCCGCGAATGCGCTCCGGATGGTCGACCGTGATCTCCTCCGAGAGCAGCGTCGGTGAGTACATCGGGAAACCGCCGATTGCGGCAATGCCCCGTATCCCCGCTTCGCGGGTGGCCGGAAGCGGCGCCCAACGTTTCGGGCTCCACTCGGGCGGCGCCTGGGTTTCCATGAAGAGGTTCCCACCCGGTTGAACCGCGTTTCCGGTAAGGGAAGAGATCACCCGGATCAGATACGAGATCAGCGTTGAGTGGGGCAGCTGCTCGACGGCCAGATCGAACATGATCGCGGCCGAATCGGAGCTGGCCAGCTCCTGGGTCACGCCCTGCAGCTCATCCAGCGTGATGCCACTACGCTCGGCCATCTCAGCGACGTCGACCTCGGCCAGGCTCTTCTGCAGGACGTCGAAATCCCTGGTGTGGGCCTGGATGAATGCCGCATCGGCCAACCCTTCACTGGTCGTCAGCGTCGCGGCGATCCCGAGCAGGAGAAAAGCGTCGCTTCCGGGCTTCGTCTTGAGATGGCGATCTGCTTGACGGGTGGTCTCGGTCTCCCTCGGGTCCACGACGATCATGCGTTGGTCCGGGTTCTCCGAGAAACGCTTGAAGGTGTCGTTGGCATTATGCCCACGATTCGAGATCCGGGGGTTCGTCCCCAACGCGAGCAACAGCTTCGTGTTCTCGATATCGGGGTGGAACCAGTTCTGCGGCGGCGAGTCGAACATCCACTGGTCGACCAGGAAGTGTTGCGTCTTTTCCTGGCCCAACGCGTTGAACCACCAGGGTGAACCCAACCCGCTCAGGAACGACAACGCGTAGTTGCCATCCATGTGATTGGCCTGGCCCCCGACACCCGCCAGGGCAATGGCCCGCGGCGAGTGCTCCTCCCGGATGGTGGAGAGCTTCTCGCCGATCTCGCGGATCGCCGTATCCCAATCGATGCGCTCGAAGGAACCGTCCGCGCGGCGTCGCAGCGGATGCTGGGTGCGCTGCTCATGGTGCGCGTAGCGCGCGACACTGAAGCCCTTGTTGCAGATGTAGCCCTTGGAGATCGGGTTCGTCTCGTCGGCCCGGACCTTCTCGATCTTCCCTCCCTTCACATCGATCTGGATCCCGCAGTTGTGGCTGCACAGGACGCAGACGGTGGAGAGGCCCTTCGCATCGAGCGGAAGCGGCGTCTTCGAGACGGAGGGATCGACCTGGGCAACGTCGTTCATGAGGTTTCCTGGGCGCCTTGGAGTGAGTTGCAAAATGAAACCATATATGATCTCCTTTCACAACCATGAAATGGGATGAAATCGGCAGCCAGACCTGCTCCATTGCCCGAGCGCTGGGGGAGGTGGGCGACCGCTGGAGCCTGCTCGTCCTGCGGGAGTGCTTCCTGCGCACCCGACGCTTCAAGGATTTCGTGGAGCGCACCGGAGCTTCGCGCAACCTGGTAGCCGATCGCCTGGAAAAGCTGGTGGCTGCGGGGATCCTGGAGCGCCACCGCTACCAGGAGCGTCCACCGCGCGACGAGTATCGACTCACCAGGAAAGGCCTGGATCTCTATCCGGTCATGATGGCGCTCGTGCGTTGGGGCGACCGCTGGCACGACGATGGCCGCGGCAAACCCATCGAGCACCTACACCGAAGCTGCGGGCACATCATACATGCGGAGCCGAGTTGTTCCGAATGTGGCGAGCGCCTGGATCCACACGATGTCGAAGTGCGCCTGGGACCGGCGCTGCGAGACACTTCGGCGACGCTGGGCGAGTAGCGAAGATCCCGAGAACGGTTGGCGGGCCACGACGACGGGGCGGGGTATTGTTCTCCGTGATGCGCGCCCTCCTGTTCGGTTTCGCGTTTCTCGTCGCCGGCACCATCCAAGCTGTCGCGGAAGGGAACGCCACGAGTGCGGGCCCCATGGTGGCCAGCTCTCATTTGCGGGGCGGGGGCACGGCCGGAAACGTCTTCTTCCTGCCTGGCGCCCATGGCACGGTCGCAGTCGGCGCCGCCCATTCCTTCGACCGCACCCAGTTGGCTGAATCGGTCGAGGTCTCCTTCCACACCGCTTCTGGAGGAGCGTCGATCGGACGATCTCGTCGCTTCTTCGCGGCGCCGGGGCGCGCCTATCACGCACCGGGGGCGACGCTTCGCGATGACTATCTGGTCTTCGCGCTCGAGGCGCCGCCGGTTGGCGTGCGCGTGCTCACACCGGCCGTCGACCTGCCAGCCCGTGGCGATCGAATCCTCATCGTCGGTCTCGGGGAGACCGAACGGCTGCCGGGCACGGTCATCCGCAGCGAACCCGAGAGAATCGAGATCGATCTCGAGGGTCTGCCCGACCTGCGGGGTTGGGGCGGAGCCCCCGTACTCGAAGCGGGGACGGATCGCGTCATCGGCCTGCTTCAAGCGGCCTGGCCGGCCGGTGGAGGCTGGCGCGTCGGAGTCGGGCCGATCCTCGGAGCCCAGGAGGCCATCGCCCAGCCCTACGAAAAGGGCCTTGGACGACTGTTCTCGACAGGCGCGCCCCAGGCGAGCGCCGCCAACAGCCCCCTTGCGCGACGTCGGGTCGCCACGGGGTCGGCCCACGGCGACCAGGCACCGGAGCGAACCCGGGCTGAAGTCCTGGCAGCCGCCAAGAAGCTCGAACAACAGGTTGCCATGGCGCCGGCTCCCCCCGCGGTGGTGATCGAGCACCCTCCGCCCGGGAGCCAGATCGGAGATTCGGGCACGGCGTTTCTCGCCGGTCATGCCACCGCCTCGGGAAGCGGTCGCCAGAATTTCGACCTCGTGATTGCCCTCGATGTCTCCGGCTCGACGGCCTATCCCGCGGGCAATGACGTCGATGGAGACGGCGTCGTAGGGAGACCGCTTCCTGAACGCGACGGACGAAGCAGTGACCCGGGAGATACGATTCTCGCTGCCGAAGCCGCCGCTGCAAGCCGGGTGCTCGCGGGACTCGACCCCGGGCGGACACGGGTCGGCTTGATCGTTTTCGGAGGTGACGTGTCGGCGTCCCCGGGGCTGGGCCGTGGCGTCGTGCACATCGAACGTGCCGCCCTGACCGTGGAACCACTCACGGCAGACGTAGCCCGTATCGAGCGCGCACTGAGAGAGCTCGTCGTGCCGGGCGTCGCGGAAGGAACGCATATGGCCGCGGGGGTCGACCACGCCGTGCTGGAGTTGCTAGGCCTGCCCGGCTCGCTCTCGCGTGCGGACCCGGAGAGCCAGAAGGTCGTCCTCTTCTTCACGGACGGCCAACCCACCCTGCCGGTTCCGGATTCGGACGGGGCCAACGTGCGCGCAGTTCTCGACGCGGCGGGCCGCGCCCGGCGAACGGGTGTGCAGATCTACTCCTTCGCGATCGGCCCGGAGGCCCTCGCTGGCCCGATCTCGACGGTGGAGATGGCGGCGATCACGGACGGGCGCTTCACCCCCGTACGAGACCCCGGGCGGCTCTCGCGCTTCGTCGACACCCTCCAGTTTGCGCGGATCGAACGGGTCGAAGTGCGAAACGAGACGACCGGACGCTTCGCGCACCAGGTGACACTCCACGCAGACGGAACTTGGGAAGCCCTCGTACCCCTCGCCGAGGGCGAGAATCTCCTAAGCGTGCGCGTACGCACCCAGAAGGGCGAGGAAGCCCGAGAGGAGCGAACCCTCGTGCACGCCAAAGCCGCGCAGGAGCCCCCGGTACCCGCCGAGTTGGTGGGCCGGCGCGGAGATCTGCTCCGCGGCCGACTGGAAGCCCTGGAGTTCGAGAGAGTCGAACGGATTCGAAAAGACCTGGTGATCGAGATCGAACGCGAACGGGATGCCGCCGTGAGACGCGCCGCCCAGATGCGCAAGGAACTGCAGATCGAAGTCGAAAAGCGTCCCGCAAGCGGGCCCAACGCCGACCGGGAAACCCAGGATGACGTGCCTCGAGCTCGCGCCCACTAGGGTTCCACTTCCGAAGAAGCCGCGAACGCTCCGAGCGCGAGGCCCATCCCGTACCATGGCCGCTCGATCTTGGCCTAGGATACCCGCCCACTCACAGGAGAAGCATCGATGTCGCAGCCGGTCTGGCGTGTCTTCGAAGTGGAGGACGTGGTCGAAAACCTCGAAACCAGCGGTACGCCCTACAAGGAATTCCTGCGCGTACCGTCCCTGTCGTGCGGCATCTACCGCCTGGCGGCCGGCGCCAAGGACCTCCAGGGCCCCCATGATGAGGACGAGGTCTATTTCGTCCTCGACGGCCGCGCCCGCCTCCGCGTCGATGGTGAGGAGCAGGACGTCAAGCGAGGCTCGATCCTCTATGTCCGTGCCACTTCCGAGCACTCCTTCGTCGAGATCGTCGAGGACATCACCCTGCTGGTGTTCTTCGCCTCGGGCGGCCCCGGAAACAATTGACCTGCCTGCCAGAAGCGACACCTTTCGACCCATACGTGAACCAAATTGCCCCATTTCCATCAGCCACATCGCCCCAGAATGAGGACCCGGGCTGCCCGGAGTGCCCCCGAGCCGGGCATGCCGCTTGCGTTGGCGTCCCTCCAATATGCAGGCTGATCTGCGCCCTGGCCCCTCCGAGCTTGGAAGCACGATTCCGGAACCGTCCCGGCTCCGTGAGTTGATTCGACGCTATAGCGGGCCGGGGCCTCGCTACACGAGTTACCCCACGGTCCCCGAGTGGAGCACCGATTTCGGGCCCGAGGACTATCGAAGCGCGCTGGCGACCTGTGACGCCCGCAGCGTCTCCCTCTACGTGCACGTCCCCTTCTGCGAGCGGCTCTGTTCGTTCTGCGCCTGCAATCGCACGATTACGCAAGATCACGAGATTGCCGGGCCCTTCCTGGACCGGATCGAACGGGAAGTCGACCGGGTCGCCGATGCGCTGGGCTCCGAGCGCCCCCAGGTTCAGTTGGCCATTGGAGGTGGCAGTCCCAACTTTCTACGCACCCACGAACTCGACCGGCTGATCGGAATCATCGACTCTCGTTTTCCTCCCGAGGCCGACGCCGAGCGCAGCATCGAACTCGACCCCCGCCGTACACAGGAAGAGCAGCTCAAGTTGCTCATGGCCCGCGGCTTCAACCGCGTGAGCTTTGGCGTCCAGGATCTCGACGAGAAAGTACAACAGGCGATCAATCGCCATTCGCGCCCGGAACGCCTGGCGGCTCTCGTGGACCGCGCGCGCAAACTCGGAGCGAAGGGCATCAACTTCGACTTGATCTACGGGCTGCCAGAGCAGAACGTCGATTCGTTCCAGGAGACCCTCCGCCAGGTACTGGAGCTTCGGCCCGATCGGATCGCCCTGTACGGCTACGCGCACGTCACGTGGATCTCCAAGGCCCAGCGCAGCTTCGAGAAGAAGGATCTGCCCACCCCCGATCTTCGGCTTGGCATCTTCGCCGCTGCGATCGAGCGTCTATGCGGGGCAGGCTACCGCTACCTGGGCATGGACCATTTTGCGCTCCCGGATGACAGCCTTGCCATCGCCGCAAACGAGGGACGCCTGACCCGGAATTTCATGGGCTACACGGTGGCCGCCGGCGACGCCCTTCTTGCCTTCGGCCCGAGTGGGATCTCCGAGCTTGGCCGCGAGTACGCGCAATCGGAGAAGGACCCGGACGCCTGGGCCGAGAAGATCGACCAGGGCGGCCTCCCGATCGTTCGGGGAATGGTGCTCAGCGACGACGACGTGGAACGTCGCTGGCTGATTCGGATGCTCCTGTGCGCAGGCCGCATCTCCGACGACGCTTTCACCAACACCTTCGGCGTCGCCCTCCGCGAGCGCGTTCCAGGGCTCGACCGGGAGCTCGAAGGCTTCGTGACGGATGGCCTGCTCGAAGCGGACGGCGGCGGATACCGCGTCACGCCTGGAGGCCGTCTCTTCCTGCGACCCCTGGCCATGACCTTCGACGCCTACTTGAAGACCTCCGAGGATGCGCCTCGGCGCTATTCGTCCACCGTCTAGGCGGGCCCCGCGAAAAGCCTCCTTCCGATAGGCCACGAAAACGGGGCTGGGGATGTTTCTCGCCGCCGCTTCCGCCTCCTGTCCTACAATGGGGCCTCGGAGGCCCCCCATGGCGGTAACCTACGAAGAGTGGATGAGCGACGGCGACGCGTTGATGTGGAACATCGAACGCGATCCGATCTTACGCTCTACGGTGTTGAGTGTCTGGATCCTCGACCGCTCGCCGGATCTGGAGCGCTTCGAGGCCACCTTCGACCGTGCTGTCGACACGATCCCGCGGCTTCGCCAACGGGTCGTCGCTGATGGACTGGGCGTGGCGACACCGCGCTGGGAAGAGGACCCGCTCTTCGACCGCACCTATCATGTGCGGCGCCTGCGCGCGCCCGGCGAAGGCGACCTTCGGGATCTACTCGACCTCGCCGCACCGATCGGATCCCAGGCCTTCGACAAGGACCGTCCGCTCTGGGAGTTCCATCTCGTAGAAGGCCTCGAAGGCGGGCGCGCGGGCGTGATCATGAAGATCCATCACGCGATCTCGGATGGCGTCGGAATGATCCGCATGACCAACTCCCTGATCGAGCGCTCCCGAGATCCGGAGCCCGGTTGGGACCGGCCGCGAACCCTGGCCGAGGGCCCGGACGCCTGGCACCGTGCCACGGAAATGGAGCAGCTGGCGTCCGCGGTGCAACATCGGGTGAAGACCGCCACCGAACGCGGCCTGAAGCTGAGCGAGGCCCTTGGCAGGGGCCTTTGGGAAGCGGCGAAGGATCCCACCGGCGCCGCCCGCAAGATGGCTGAGACGGCGAGCTCAGTGGGCCGGCTGGTCAAGCCCGCGACCGAGCCGCACTCTCCACTCTGGACCGAACGCTCGTTCTCGATCCACCTCGATGCGCTCCTGGTCTCCTTCGACGCATTACGCGCTGCGGCCAAGGCTGTGGACGGAACGCTCAACGACGCATTCGTAGCCGCCATTGCGGGCGGCCTGCGCCTCTACCACGAGGGGCATGGACGTCCCGTGGAAGCCCTGCGCATGAACATGCCGATCAACATCCGCGAGGGCGACGAAGGCAAGAAGGCCGGCAACCAATTCGTCCCGGCCCGTTTCGATGTACCGATCGGGATCGCGGATCCGAAAAAACGCATGAGGGCCATCCGGAAGCTGGTACGCGACCAGCGGTCGGAGCCCGCTCTTCCCCTGATGGACGAGGTCTCAGGCGCGATCAACCGACTGGGTGTCGTGGCGGCCACCTCGTTCGTCAGTGGCATGATGAAATCCGTCGACTTCGTGACCAGCAACGTGGCCGGCCCGCGCTTTCCCGTCTACACCGGCGGTGCGCGCATCGAGCAGATGTTCCCCTTTGGTCCCATGGCCGGCGCCGCCGTCAACGTGACGCTCTTCAGCTACGACGGCCAACTCCAGCTTGGAATCAACACGGATCGCCACGCGGTCCCCGATCCGGACGGTCTTCTCGAGTGCATCGAAGCCGGTATCGACGAAGTCACCGCCATCGCCTGAGCCCGGAAGACCCATCCGACGCTCAACGCTCCTGTCGGGCTCCGGCGTAGATCGCCACCATGGCACCGACGACTCCGATGATCGCGGCGATGAAGAGCAGGTAGACGAGGCTGTTCCAGCTCACACCGCTGAATGCCAGCCCGCGGGTCTCCGAGAGCGGGCCGATCCAGGACGCGGTGACGTTCCCCCATGCACACACGAGCAGACCCTTCGTCACCCATGCCGCGCCGCGGGGGCCGAGCTGAAGAAGCGGCGCCGCCGCGGCGACGCCGAACAGAAGCATGCCGTTCAGGATCCCTTCGAGATGGGCCATTCTCCAACCGCGCACGTCTCCGGGCGGATCGAAATCGAAGCCACCCGGGATCGGCCAGAGTTCGACCCTGCCGAGGATCTCGAAGCCGAAGGGTAGACCCGCCATCAGCCCGACCAGGAAGACGAGTGCACCGTGGGCCACCAGGGTTCGTCGGTCTCGTTCTGTCATCGGGCCTCCTGCCTCCAAGCGCCTCACGAACGTGCGAGACTTCCGGGATGATGCGTCAACTACGACTCCTCGGCCTCGTTTTCCTCCTCTTGTCCGGCCCGGCCGGAGCCTCGGCCGAAGCCGGGTGGGAACTCGTACTTGCGGGCGGGCGGGTCCTCGACCCGGAATCGAATCTCGATGCCGTTCGATGGATCGGCATCCGCGAGGGCCGCATCGGCGCGATCTCTGAAACGCCGCTCGTGGGCACCCAGGTCGTCGACGTCTCTGGTCTGACGGTGGCGCCGGGATTCATCGATCTGCATATCCACGGTCAGGAGCCGCGCAGCTACGACTTCCTCGCTCGAGACGGTGTCACCTCTGCCCTCGAACTCGAAGCGGGCGTCCACCATCTGGACGGCTTCCTTGCACGACGCGAGGGCCGTGCCCGCGTCCACTTCGGTGCCTCCGCCGGACATATTCCGGCGCGTGCCTTCGTCTTCGACGGAGTCAAGCTCGAACATTTCCTGACCGCACGCACGATGGAGCGCGGGCTACGTCTCTTGTGGACCGGCTTTCGGGTCTGGGCTTTCTCTTCGCCGATCTATGGGTACGTCGTCGCCGACCGGGAACATCGCGACCGCATCGTGGCGGCCCTTGCCGAAGAGCTCGACCAGGGGGCGATCGGGATCGGAATGGGACTCGCCTACACCCCCGGCGCCGACGGCCCGGAAATCAGTGCGGTCTTCGAGCTGGCTGCCGAGCGCGGCGTGCCCTGCTTCGTCCACCTGCCGATGCAGGACAGTCCACTAGATACAAAGCCCCTCGAAGAGGTTCTGGGCTTTGCTCGCCAGACGGGTGCGGCGTTGCACGTGGTGCACGTCAACAGCTCGAGCCAGGACGCGGTCGTCGAATACCTGGAACGCATCGAAGAGGCACGGGCAGAGGGCATGGACGTCACGGTCGAGGCGTATCCCTACACCGCGGGTTCGACCGCCCTGGAGTCCGTGCTCTTCGACGAAGGTTGGCAGGAAAAACGAGGCGTGGACTACGGCGATCTCCAATGGGCGGCGACGGGCGAACGACTCACGGCGGAGAGCTTCGCCCGCTACCGAAAGAAGGGCGGCACGGTGATCCTCCACTTCATGAAGCCCGAGATGGTCGCGGCCGCTGTCTCCCACCCGTTGACGATGATCGCCTCCGATGGCATGCCCATGCTGGGCGCGAGCCCGCACCCGCGCGGCGCGGGCACACGTGCTCGTGTGCTGGCTGAATACGTCCGAGAGCGTCAAGCCCTCGACCTGATGAACGCCGTGCGCAAGATGTCCCTGGATCCGGCGCGGCGCCTCGAGACGTTCGTCCCGGCCATGCAGAACAAGGGCCGAATCCGGGTCGGTGCCGATGCGGACCTCGTCGTCTTCGACCCGGCGACCGTTCGCGACCGCGCGACTTTCGAAGACCCCCATCAGCCATCGGAAGGGATTCCCCACGTGTTGGTGGGCGGCGCCTTCGTCGTGCGCGATGACGCGCTCGTGGAAGACGCGACTCCGGGACAAGCTCTCCGCGCAAGCCACTGAACGAACTCAGGCCAGGTTGAAGCCCTCATAGCCCTTCGAAGCCAGCCTCCTTGTGTTGGCCCTAGGCTTCCAATGCCTTGTACGCCGAAAGCACGATACTGCCGCCGCGAACATCACCCATGATGTTCGCGGCCATCTTGTTCATGACGTAGGCGACCGACATCCGGGCGTCGAGATCGATCACCGCGAGAGAACCGCCCCAGCCACCCCAGAAGAAGGTCCGCGGGTTCGGGCTGAGTGGGAATGTCGGATCGACCAGACCGAAGCCCATTCCGAAGCGGATCGGTACGCCTAGCACCCGGTCCTTTCCCTGGGTCTGCTCCTCGAGGGCACGCGCCACCCCGGCCTCGGAAAGCAGCCGCACGCCATCGACCTCGCCACCACAAGCGAGAGCCGAGTGCACGCGCGCCACGGAGCGCGCGTTGCCCTGCCCTCCGGCCGCGGGAATCTCGGCACGGCGCCAGGCCGAGGTCCGCGGCTCTTTCCCGGTGATCGGGCAGCTGGTCATCGTGCGCACGCCGATGGAGTCTGGATCCCCCTGCGCGGCGTTCGGGCTGGAACCAGGCGGGATCAGTTCACCGACACGCTCGTCATGAACTGGGTCGAGACCGATATGGAAATCCGCGCCAAAGGGCTCGGCCACTTCTTCACGGAAGAAGGCGCCGATGCTCTTGCCCGTGACCCGCCGAATGATCTCGCCCTGCAGGAAACCCTGCGTCACGGCGTGGTAGCCCGAGCCATCGCCGGGCGTCCACCATGGCGTCTGCGCTGCCAGACGGGATGCGACTGCGTCCCAATCGTAGAGGGCAGCCGCCGTTTCGAGCGGCGGGTCGAAGCCCGAGAGCCCGGCGCTATGGCTCATGACGTGCTTGACCAACACTCCCGCCTTGCCATTCGCTGCAAATTCAGGCCAATACGTCGCCACGGGCGCATCGAATTCGAGGCTGCCGCGATCGGCCAGCATCAACATGCACGTCCCGGCCATCGTCTTCGTCGTCGAGTACACGTTGACGATCGTGTCCTCCTGCCAAGGTCGCCCGTCGGAATCCGCATCACCGGCCCAGAGGTCTACCACCGGGACGCCATCCAACGTCACGGCGGCAGAAGCACCGACTTCGTTCCCTCCTTCGAAATTCGCCGAGAATGCCTGGCGAACAGCTTCGAAGCGCGAATCACAATATCCCTGGATGTCCATCCTGCCCTCCCTTGCCGCCATGCTGGGGTAGACCGGAGCGGGAGACAAGGCCTAGGATGTGCAGAGCCGATCGCATGCGGCCGAACATCCCCCGCGCCCTCGGAGCCCCAATGTCCCTTCGCATGAGCAAGACCCAACGCGAGGCCTTCCTGATGGATCTGCACGTCGGGATCATCAGCATCGAACGCCAGGATGCTGCGCCCCTATGCGTTCCCATCTGGTACGACTACACGCCGGAAAAAGGCCTTTGGGTACTTACCGGCGAGGATTCCCAGAAGGGCCGGGCCCTGGCAGCCGCCGGGCGCTTCTCGCTATGCGCCCAGACGGAGGTTCCGCCCTATCAGTATGTGAGTGTCGAGGGTGCCATCACCGAAACCCGTCCCGGTGAACGCGAACGGGATTCCCGCCCGATGGCTCATCGCTACCTCGGCAAGGAATTTGGCGATCAGTACGTGGCGAACTCCGGAAATGACGAAAGCGTCGTCTTCGTCATGGCACCGGAGCGATGGCGCACGGTCGACTACTCGAAGCTCGGGAGCTGATGGCAACGGCCAGCGGGCTCAGCGGCTGTTGAAGCCCCGCTTCGGCGGGCCTTTTCTCGTCAGCTCGAGTGCTCTTTCGGCGAGCGCTCGAGCCGCAGCCTCAGGGCTCTCGTAGGCCTCGTCGATGAGCAGTTCCTTCGCTCTCCGGAGATCCTCCTGGCGAAAGGATTTGTCGACCCGGGGCTTCAGGGCAAAGATGTGCCCCATGTGGACGTCCTTGACGGAGGCCCCCTTCCCGGCGGCTTTCTTGGCAGCCGGCTTCTTCGCGGCCGGTTCCGTGGCTTCAGCCTTCTTGGCCGCTGCCTTCTTCGGTGCGGCTTTCCTGGCCGTAGCCTTCTTTGCCGCGGGCTTCTTCGTGGCGGAAGCCTTCTGGGTCGCAGCCTTCTTCGTTGCTGCCTTCTTGGGTGCAGCCTTTTTCGCCGCGGGCTTCTTCGTGCCGGCGGCCTTCTTCGTCACCTTGCTCGCGCTCTTGCGTGCTGCCATCGACCGATCCTAGCGGTAGAAGGCCTCCAGCACCCCCATCAGCCGATCAGAGGTGCTCGGCCAGCCCCGCCCCGATGTCTTCGGGCGTCGTCGTCGGCCCGTAGCGGGCGATCACTTGCCCGTCCTTTCCGACCAGGAACTTCGTGAAGTTCCAAGCGATCTCCTCCTTGCCTTCCTCATCCGGATTGCCAGCCTTGAGGAATCGGTAGAGGTCGGAGGCCGACTCCCCGTTCACATCGATCTTGGCGAACATCGGGAAATCGATCTCGTACTTGGAGCGCGCGAACTCGAGGATCTCTTCGTTCGTGCCGGGCTCCTGGGCTCCAAACTGGTTGCAGGGGAAGCCCATGACCGTGAGACCGTCGGTGTTCTGATGGAGGGTACGCAGACCTGCGTACTGGCCAGTCAGGCCTCACTGGCTGGCGACGTTGACGACCAGGCTGAGCTGCCCTTCGAACTGGGAGAGAGCGATCTCTTCACCGGAGATGGCGTTCGCCTTCAATTCGTACATGCTGGCCATGAGGTGCCCCGCTGAGTGAAACTGCACGCTACCACATTGCGTGTGGAAGACAGGAGAATGAGTGATGGCAGCATGGGCCTACCGATCCGCGACCGAACTGCTGGCGGCCATGGACCGCGGCGAACTGACCAGCCTGGAGCTTCTCGATCTGTTGCTTGCCCGGATCGAGCGCTGGAACGGCGAGCTGAACGCTGTCGTCACCCTGGCGTCGGACGAAGCGCGAGAGCGTGCTGGCGAGGCGGACGCGGCCCGAGCCCGCGGCGAGTCCTGGGGCCCCCTGCACGGCCTGCCGATGACCGTGAAGGAATGCATCGAGGTCGCGGGCCAACCGACGACCTCCGGTGCTCCCGAGCTTTCGGGCCACGTCCCGACCGAGGATGCCGACACCATTCGCCGGTTGAAGGACGCAGGGGCCATCATCTTCGGTGGAACCAATCTGCCGCTCTACGCTGGCGATTTCCAGAGCTACAACGACGTCTACGGGACGACGAACAACCCATGGAACACGGAGCGCGGCCCCGGAGGCTCGAGCGGGGGCTCGGCGGCCTCGCTGGCTGCGGGCTTCACACCCCTCGAGCTGGGCAGCGACATCGGTGGTTCGATTCGGAACCCGGCGCACTTCTGCGGTGTGTACGGCCACAAGCCCAGCTACGGAATCGTGTCCGGGCGCGGCCATGTCCCCGGCCCCCCGGGCCAACGGTCCCGGGCAGATCTCGCCGTGCTAGGCCCCCTTGCCCGCGCGGCCGACGATCTCGCCCTTGCCATGGACGTGCTGTCCGGCCCGTTCAAGGAGGATGCGACCGCCTGGCGCCTCGAACTGCCTGCCCCCCGCCATCAGCGTCTGGAGGATTTCCGCGTTGGGCTGCTCCTCGATCTTCCGGGCCACCCTGTATCCAGCGCCGTTCGCGGCTGCATCCGAGCCGCCGCCGATGCCGTCGCGGCGGCCGGAGTCACGATCGATGAAGCCGCACTTCCGAAAATCGACTTCGAGACGAGCCACGAGCTCTACACGCGGCTCCTCTACGGCGTAATGGGGACAGGTTTTCCACCCAACGTCATCAAGGACATGGAGGCCGCCGCGGCCAACCTGGCACCGGACGACAACAGCCCGGAGGCGCTCATGATCCGGGGGAGCGTCGGCCCTCACCGAGCCTGGCTATCGGACAACGAGCGCCGCGAGCAGCTTCGCGTTCGCTGGGCCGAGTTCTTCGAGGCCTTCGATCTCCTGTTGTGCCCGATCTCTCCCACGACCGCCTTTCCGCACGATCACAGCCCGATCCCGACGCGCATGCTGCGAGTCGACGACGAGCAGATCTCGTACATGACCCAGCTCTTCTGGGCGGGGCTCGCCACGGTGGCCTACCTGCCCGCCACAATCGTCCCCGTAGGCCAGGCGGAGGACGGTCTCCCCGTCGGAATGCAGTTGATCGGACCCTACCTGGAGGACCGCACACCGATCGAGTTCGCAAGGTTGGCGGAAGCGGCCATCGGCGGCTTCGTGGCGCCCCCCGGCTACGGGGAGTAGATCCGGTGTAGGATGGGGAGGTCGCCGGCGCGACGGGAGGATTCCGATGCAGCAGCTCTCAGGGATGGATGCTTCGTTTCTCAACTTCGAGACCGCCAACGCGCCCAACCACATCGGCTCCTTCACGATCTACGACCAATCGACGGCGCCGGGCGGCCGCGTCACCTTCAAGCAGATCCTCGCGAACGTCGAGAGTCGACTGCATCTGGCGCGCTGCTTCCGTCAGAAGCTCGTCTACGCACCGATGAATCTCGACCATCCCTACTGGCTGGAGGACCCGGAATTCGATCTCGAATTCCACGTGCGTCATATCGCACTTCCCCACCCGGGCGATTGGCGACAGCTCTGCATCCAGGTGGCGCGGATCCACTCGCGGCCCATGGATCTCTCCCGCCCGCTCTGGGAAATGTATGTGATCGAAGGCCTCGACAACGTCGAAGGCATGCCTCCTGGAAGCTTCGCGGTGATGACGAAGATCCACCACGCAGCGATCGACGGCGTCTCCGGCGCTGAGCTTGCCGGGGCCATTCACGATACGTCTCCGAATGCCGAGCCCGCGCCGCCGGACGAAGAGTGGATACCGGAGCGCGAGCCCACCTACCTGGAAATGGCGGCTCGCACCACGCTCAACAACATCCGTAGCCCTTTCAACTTCGTCCGTGTTGCCGGCCAGACCATCCCGGGCGTGGCGAACTTCTTCCGCGGCTCACCCGAAGACGAGATGGATGAGATCAAGGATGTTCCGCGCACCCGTTTCAACGGCACCATCTCCAGCCATCGGGTCGTCGAAGGCCGGAACTTCTCTCTGCAGGATATTCGTGACATCCGCAAGCGAATTCCAGGCGCCACCGTCAACGACGTGATCCTCACCGTCTGTGGCGGTGCGCTTCGAAAGTACCTGGAATTCCATCGTGAGCTTCCGGACGAACCCCTGGTCGCGATGGCACCGATCTCCGTCCGCTCCGATGACGAGGCCGGGAGCGCAGGCAATCGGATCTCGGCCATGTCAGTGACCCTCTACACCGACGAGGGCGACCCGCTCGAGCGTCTGCGCAAGATGCAGCGCGGCACGAAGGCTTCCAAGAAGACGGCAGAGGCGATCGGTGCCCAGACCATGACCGATGTGGCGCAATTCCTGCCCGGCACGCTGGTCGGATTGGCAGCGCGGCTGTACACGCGCCTCGGCCTTGCCAATTCCGTCAAGCCCTTCTGCAATACCGTCGTCACGAATGTGCCGGGCCCGCAGATCCCGCTCTACTTCACCGGGGCGAAGATGTGCGCCCTCTACGGAATGGGGCCGGTGCTGGACGGCATGGGCATCATCCACCCGGTCTTCAGTTGTTCGGGTCGCATCAGCATCTCGGTCACCGCATGCCGCAAGATGCTCCCCGATCCCGGCTTCTACGCCGAGTGCCTCCAGGCGTCCTTCGACGAGCTATTGGAGCAGGCGCTCGAGCCCGCTCCCTAGCGTCAACGTCGGTATGCGACCTCTTCCCGCGCCTGCTCGAGCAGCTCGAGGGCATGGGGGGAGAAGACGCCGGGAGCCGGGGCGTAGTACGGAAGCAGCGTCAGTACTTGACTGAAGCGCTGCACGACACCGGCATCATCGCCACGGCCGAGTTCCACCATGGCAGCCGTCAGCGCGATCTGGGCTCGGGTACTCCGCGAGTCCTCGTCTTCGGGGAGCGCCACCGCGGCTTCCTCTGCGAGTGTCAACGTCTCGAGTGCCCCTGCGTAGTCCTCGTCCTGGCGCTGCCTCTGAGCCAGGTCGATGAGGTCCGTGATCTCTCCGGGCTCAGCCGGGGATTTGGGAGTTGGCGAATCGGAGGCCGCAGGCTCCGATTCCAGAGAGTCGGAGGCCGCAGGCTCGGATTCCAGAGAGTCGGACGCCGGAGACTCGGCGACCACCCTGTCGACCTCAGGCGTGAAACCATCATCGAACTCCGAAGGCTGTATCTGGGAGTCGGCAACGGGAATACGAAGCACCCGGCCGATCTCGAGCTTGCGCGGGTCGTCGATTGGATTCTCCGCAAGCAGCGCTTCGAGGGTGATGCCGTGGTTCTGCGCGATCGACGAGAGCATGTCTCCTCGAACCACCTCGTAGCGCGTGTAGAGAACGACGGGAGCCGAGAGTTCGGGCTGCGTCACCGGTTCCGCCGGAGCCACGGGTTTCGTGGCGCACGCCAACACCGTGGTGAAGAACACCAGAATCGCGGCTCCGGTTCGAGCCGAGCGAGCCAGCTGTTTCTTGGGCGACGCCATCTTATGTCTCCGGACTCCACTCGAGTACATGGATTCTACCTCAATCGTGCCGGGACCAGCCTTCAGATAGGCAAATCCAGGTAGACCTCCGCCAGCCAATCGCGGATCTGATCATCGACCTCGTCGGGCGAAACCAGATCGACGAAATGAGCCATGCGATTCGCGGAAGTCTGGAGACTCTTGCGCACTCGCCGATCGGCGAGGGGGCGGGAGAGCTTGAACGAGAGCGCGACACAGCCGCGGCGGGGGCGGAGCCAGCAGAACGTTCGCGCCCGCTTCACAAGGATGCCGACTTGCACCGGGTCGATGTCGAACATTTTGGGCAAGTCCAAGATGTCATGCTGGGGAGATGCGGGGCCTCTGCCCCAACGTCGAGCTCCCGAGCAGATACGCGGTTTCGTGCTAATCCTCGGCCGTGAACCGGCTCCAGCTCACCTCGATTTTCCTGACCGCGCTCGCTTGCGGTTCTCCTGACCAGGCCACTCAGGCTCCTGAACCCACCGCGGAGTACGTTGGCGCGGAGGCCTGCGCGAGCTGTCACCCGGAGGAAACGGAGCGCTGGCGCGGCTCCCATCACGATCTTGCCATGCAGGAAGCCCGGCCGGGGAATGTCCTCGGTGATTTTGGTGATGTGGCTTTCGAGCATCGCGGTGAGCGTTTCCGCTTCTACCGGCAAGGCGAGGCGTTCTTCGTCGAGACAGCAGGGCCCGACGGCGCGGTCCAGGACTTCGAAATCGCCTACACGTTTGGTGCTGAGCCACTTCAGCAACACCTGGTTCGACTCCCGGGCGGTCGGCTGCACGCGCTCGGTGTGGCATGGGATTCGCGACCCGCAACCGCTGGGGGGCAGCGCTGGTTCCACCTCCATCCGGAAGAGGAGATCCCACCGGGCGACATCCTGCATTGGACGGGTCCGGCGGGAAGCTGGAATGCCATGTGCGCCGATTGCCACTCGACGAACCTCGAGAAGGGCTACCGGCTCGAGGAGGATCGATTCGACACGCGGTGGTCCGAGCTCGATGTCGCTTGTGAAGCCTGTCATGGGCGAGGCGGGGCGCATATCGCGTGGGCCAACGCCGGTGCCGATGCCGCGTTGGCTGATCAAGGCCTCGAAGTCACCCTCGGAAGCGAGCGCAAGTGGGAGTTCCAGGAAGGCGCTCGAATCGCCAGCCGCATTGCGACGTCCCCAGTCGAACTCCATGGGAGGTTGAGTCGGAACGGGGAACTCGACGTTTGTGCCCCGTGTCACTCGCGTCGCACCCGGATTTCACAAGCCGAACCTGGCGACGCGTTCCTGAATCACGCCCGGCCCGCATTGTTGGATGAAGGCTTGTATCACGCCGACGGCCAGATCCTGGACGAAGTCTACGTCTGGGGTTCCTTCGTGCAGAGTCGCATGTATGCGGCAGGCGTGACCTGCAGTGATTGCCACGATCCCCACAGCCTCCGAATCGAGGAGCCCGACGCGGTCTGCGCGGGTTGCCATCGACCGGGAGCTTTCGCCACATCGGTGCACCATCACCACGAACCCGCCACGGCTGGGGCCAGTTGCATCGCCTGCCATATGCCAACGAGTACGTATATGGTCGTCGACGACCGACGCGATCATGGCTTTCGCGTGCCGCGGCCCGACGTGAGCGAGAAGATCGGGGCACCGGATCCGTGCACGAGTTGCCATGCGGATCGAAGCCCTGGCTGGGCGAGCGAGACGATCGCCAGCTGGAACGGAAGCTCCGTGAACCCGGGCGTCCATCCGGGCGAAGTACTGCACGCGGGCCGGCGCCTGTTGCCGGGTGCGGCGGCCGCCCTGGCCGCTCTCGCGAAGGATCCGGAACGATCCTCGATCCTGCGCGCTTCGGCCCTCCGCTTGCTCGGCTCCCAGCTCGATGCCGCCTCGCTGCCGAGCCTGCACGCCGGGCTGCGGGATCCATCGCCGCTCGTGCGATTGGCTGCAGCCAGCGCGGCAGAATCACTTCCACCCCAGGATCGTTGGCTTGCGCTCGAGAGCCTGTTGCGAGATGAATCGCGGGCAGTGCGAATCGAGGCGGCCCGCGCTCTCGCACCCATGCGACGGGAGATCACCGACCCGCGAGCTGCCAAGCCTTTTGACGCGGCACTCGATGAGTATCGGCAAGCGCAGTTGCTGAGTGCCGAGCGACCTGAGAGCCACGTGAACCTGGGCCTCCTGAACGATCACCTCGGTGAGCGCGATGCGGCCCAGCAAGCCTATGAGACGGCCTTGCGCATTGGACCCTGGTTCCTGCCCGGCTACGTCAACCTGGCGGAACACCATCGCACCCGCGGCCGTGAGGACGAGAGCGAACGACTCCTGCGGGAAGCCGTCGGCTTGTTTCCTGACAATGCCGACGTGCATCATGCCCTCGGCCTTCTGCTTGCACGCCGGAGAGCATTGGATGAGGCCCTCGTTTCACTGGCACACGCTGCCGAGTTGGCCCCCGAGAATCCCCGCTACGCCTACGCCCATGGCATCGCATTGAGTTCGACCGGCCAGTTGGAGACCGCACTGAAGGTTCTCGCGGGCGCTCACGAGCGACATCCGGGCAACCTGGACCTGCTGGTCGCTCTTGCCACTCTCCACCGGGATGCGGGCCATTCCGACACCGCACGCAGCTACGCGGCAAAGCTCCTCGCACTTCGACCCGATGACCCGAATGCCCGGGCGCTGATGCGCGAGCTGGAATAGCTGCAATCTTCAGGCGCCATGTACTGGCTCATCTTCGTCCTTCTGCTTGCCTCTCCTTCCCACGCCGATGAAGGGACTTCCGAGCAGAATCCGGCCGCGATTACCCTGCACATCACGAAGCGTGTCCAACCGGTCGAAGAACAGGCGGTCCCTGCGTCGCTCGTCACACTCGACCGGGAGGAGATCCGATTTCGCAGCGTGGAGCGCCTGTCCGATTTCCTCTCCCATGTGCCCAACGTGGAGATCCAGGGCGAGAACGGGCCCATTGCCATTCGCGGCATCGCGCCGAGCCAGGTGTCCGGCTCGCCCGGTGGTTTGGCTTCCCCCGTAGCCGAACATGTGAATGGAATCTTCAAGCCGGCTGGCGAGCTCTCGCTGCTTGGACAGTTCTACGACCTGGAGCGACTCGAATTGGTGCGCGGGCCTTCGGGAACCGTATACGGGCGTTCGGCAACGGCCGGAGCATTGGATCTCCGTTGGCGGCGCCCCCATTCGGGCTGGGAAGCGTTCGGTGACGTCACGGGATCGCGCCCGGATGCCGTCCTCTTCCGCGGCGGACTGAACCTCCCGCTGCTCGGGAAAGGCGACGAGCGTCTGCTTGCTCGCATCTCCGTGCAACGGGAGCGTGCCGACGGATTTCAGGACAACCCCCTGCTTCGCAGCAGCCGAGACCCGGAGAACGGCGACGATTTCTCCGCACGAGCCATCCTCACATCGCATCTCGGTGACGACTTCTCCGCCGAGCTTCGCGCCCACTACCATCGCTCGAAAGCCCTGGGCCTCCAGGGACGACCCGCTACCCGGGTATTTCCGCTTGGTGCCGTGGCGACACCCTTCGGTGTCTTCCCCACCGACCCGTTTGCTGGCGCAGCGCCGGTCTCGAGTGACGAGTTGAAGGTGCGCAGCCGATCCACCGAGCTTGGCGAGCCGATTCTACGCGTGCGTGCAGTCGATGGCGAGCTCAGCTGGCGCCTCCCCACCTTGGCCGCCCTCGGCCGACCGCAACTCACGCTACTCGGCGGCTGGGAACGGCGTGAGCAGGAGAGCATCTTTGACGTCGACGGAACCGAACTCGTCGTTGCCGATGGATCCCTGGAGAGCCGCGCCACCACCTGGACAGGCGAGGCGCGGCTGGCAACCGACCAGGCGGAACGACGTTTCCACGCTTTGCTAGGCGTCTTTGCGTTCGAGGACCGTGCCAACGAAGCCTCGAGGAACCTGACCTCCTTCGGCGCTTTCGATGTCGATTCCCGAATCCGTGAGCGAGGTTTCGCGGTATTCGCAAGCGGCGGCGTTCGCCCCTTCGCATTCCTGGAACGCGGACCGGACATCGAGCTCTTCGGAGGCGTACGCTGGAATCGGGACCGATCCCGGGTCATGGAGAGCATCGTGCCCGGAGCGCTCTCTCCCGGCGGGCGCCTGGATGGAAACGCTTCCTTCGAGGAGGTCACCAGCGAGGCTGGCCTGCGCTGGCAGTTGAGCCCTGGACACCTTCTCTACGCAAAATGGGCGCGCGGCTACAAACCGGGGCTTCTCGAACTCGTGGTCGCTACGGGCACCACCAATGCCGTCGACCCGGAACTCGTCGAGACCATCGAGATCGGGAGCCGCAGTCACTTCTTCGGGGGCCGCGTCCAGCTTGGCCTCACTGCCTTCTCGAGCAGCTATGACGATCTCCAGGTATTGCAGATCAAGGGGTTGCAGGTCCTCACCGAGAACGCCGCCGAGGCTTCGATCTGGGGCGTCGAAGCCAGCCTCTCTCTCGAGCCACTTCCGGGTTGGCAGGTGGAAATCTCTGCTGCACATCTGGATGCGACATTCGATGAGTTCTGCTCGGACGATCCTGCCCAGTTCTTCGCGATTTCCGAGCCGGGTTGCCCCGCTGCGGTTCCGGGTACGACCTTCAACGGGCAGAGCAATCTCGCGGGCAACCAGTTGCAGGACGCACCCCGCTGGAAGGCATCGATCTTCACGACCTACGCTTTCTCTCTCGGTTCCTACGGCAGCCTCCGTCCCGTGGCGGAGTTCACCTGGACGGACGCGAGCTTCCTTCGCCCATTCAACCTGGATTCGGATCGTCGCAATGCCACGACGTCGACGGATCTGCGCTTGATCTGGATGGATACGAGCGAGCGTTTCTCCGCGGAGATCTTCGTCGAGAACCTGGAGAACGATGTGGTCTATGCCCGGCGCAGCGTGTTGCCGGAGTTCGCAGGCAGCTTTCCGGTTGGCCTGGGGCTGCTTCCGCCGCGCCGGTTCGGCATCCGGCTGGGCTTTCGCTGGGGGGAGGCTCCCTAGGAGTCCGTTCCCCCAGCCGCCTCGGCTGCCTGTTCGGAAAGGGTGTGGATGCTCGCAAGCAAGTCCGGGAGCACCTCGACCGCTCCTCCCTCTGCCAGGCTCTCGGCCAGAGCCGCGAGGAGATCCGCCGCGATGTCGAGCCTGCCGCGACGCAGCAAACGAAGCGGCGCCTTCAGCCCCTTCCGCGCCTGCTTCTTCAACTGGCGCTCGAGGCTGCTCCCCTTCCAGACCTGGATCGTCTGTTGCAGGGCTTCGATCTCCCAGGCGAGGCCATCCGCCGGCCCACGTGGGATCGCGAGAGGAGACACGCCGGAATCGTGGTTCTGGGTATTGCGACGATCGCGACCAAAGCCCTGCCACGGGATCGCAGCCTCCGTCGCCGCGGCTGGCGTGTTCCAGACATAGAGATTGCCTTCTCGGGTGGCGGCTACGAGTTCGATCAAGCCGTCCCCATCCACGTCACCGGCCGTCGGCGCCGAAATCAACCAGCCATGGGTGAATTTCGGGAAACCGGGCGCCTGGCTGCCGTCCTCGCGAAATGCGCGCACCATGTAGGCGCCGCTGCCCTGGAGGATTTCCGGCGTGCCGTCGCCATCCACATCCGCAATGGAGGGCGACGTCAGGAACATCAGATCGTCCATCACACTCGGAAAGGCCGGCAGCAAACTTCCAGTCGCTGGATCCCAGGCGGTGATCTGGTGGTCTCCGAACGTCTGGAGAGCGGGACCCGCCGTATCGAAGAGCTTGCGCAGCCCGAATGTGGGCGCCGCATACTCCGGCCGCCCGTCACCATTGAGATCACCGAAGGCCCCGGACCCGACCGCGGGGAAGAACGGTGCATCCCCGGAAACTGCCGTCGAGGGGACGACCGGAAATCCAACCGGCAGGAAGTCGACCGCGAATGCCCGCGGAATGCCGCCCACGTCACCGAGCCGTGGCAGGCCATCTGGCCCCCATAGCATCGCCGGGCCGGCCGTCGAGAAGAACGCTGTCGAGACTCGACCGTTGCCATCGAGATCGGCCAATGCGGGAGAGCCAGGCGCACCGGTTCCAATCGTCGGCAGCAGGCCGGGCACGAGCAGGGGAACGCGCACGGGCCAGCCCGCCAGGAACGGCCCACCCGCGCTCCGCTTGCCCTCTGCTTTCACGGCGTAGAGGCGGCTCGAGAAATCAAAATCGAGGCCGACATCGAGTGCTGCGAGAAGCTGCAGGAGCGTCCCCTCTCGGACGAAGCCGTTCGGCTCGCCAGCGTACTCTTCGTTGCTAGGCACGAGGATCTCGGCTCGCCCGTCCCCGTCGAGATCGCCTACCGCAGGTGAGCCAATCAACTTGGCACCGCGCTCCTGGACACCGGCCGCCCGGGCCGTTGCATGCCCGGTTGCGGGATCGATATCCACCTTCGTCGTATCGGCGATGCGGACCGGGAAGCCGTCGACAACCTCACCATTCGCGCGCCACGCGTAGAGGTGGCCGTCCATGGCCGCGGCCACGATCTCGAGCTGTGGTTCCGGACCCGGCGCATCCAGGTCGACCAGGGTAGGCGCGGCGAAGATCCCGGGATCCGTATCGTTCAGCGGGTCGCGATGGACAGGATCGGAGAATGCGGAATCTGTCGAGACCGGGAAACCTCGGCGCAGACGGCCATGATCGTCATACACGAAGACGCGGCCCTCGACCGTCGCGACGACCACATCGACCCTGCCGTCGCCATCGAGATCGTCGGCGGCCGTAGCCGCCAGGATCATCTCGTGGGGCACCGGAACTTCGCGGTTCTTGAAAGCACGGCCCCGATGCACTGGGAGCGCTGGCGTGCGAACCGGGAAGCCCTCGAGTTCTTCGCCGCTATCCCCTCGCCAGGCGTGGACCGAGCCATCGGCAGTTCCATAGATGATGTCGAGGACGCCATCGCGATTCAGATCCGCGAGAGCGGGCGATCCTTCCGCGGAGCTTCCGAGAGCGACTGCGGGGAAGGCGAGTGCGCTGTCGGTATGAATCGCCACGGTGCGGCGATCCTCTCCCACGAGCCCGCGACGATCTGTCACTTGCAGGCGAAGCGTGACGGTATGCGCATCCGGATCGTCGATGGTGGCAGCAGGATCGAATCCGCAGGCCTCGGCGGTCACCGCCGGATGCCATACGGCCAGGTCTTCGCGGAGAAGCGGCTCATCCGCACTGTCTCGGCCGATCTCGTGGAAGCTCGTAGGCTGCACGCCACAGCCCACCTCGAGCAGATAGTCGAAGCTGCCGCCAGCGCGAACGGCGGCAGCGGAACCCAGCACAAGGGTCTCCGGTGACTGCACAGGATCTACGCTGTCGAACCAGCGCAGCCCACCGGAAAGATCGGCCTCGGGCGGGATGTCGCTGGCACCGATCGCAAGCAATCGGCCGGCATCGGGTTTCCCGTACCCGGTGAACTGGTCCCAACCGGACTGGGTGGGATAACGCTCCGACCCGAAGAACAACCCGAGCAAGGGCGCAGAGAGCACGGATTGAAACAGCGGGTTGATCGAGATGTCGAAGAGATCCGCCGAGTGATCGATATCCAGAGCGGAGCGGCGCAACAGCTGGCGGATCTCCTCTGCGGAGAACGGCGTGCGATCGGTCAATCCCGGATAGGGGCTGAGCAGACCCGCATCGACCAGGTTGCGCCCGTGAGAGACGAGTAGCGCTGCCAGCCCTGCACCCCGCCCCGTGGCTTCGGAACTGCACGAATTGGAAGAAATGGCGACCCAGGCGCGTCCACCGAAGTTCGTGCAGCCGTTCAACAGGTCGTATTCGTCCTCTTGCTCCACGATGTCGCCATCGCCGTGCACGATCGAATTCAACCAGATCGTATGATCGAGAACCGCGGGGAAATTGTGGTGACGGCTCGACTCGTCGGCGGCGCTGGCCATGACCGGCACGCCGCGCCGGTAGGCGAAATCGATTGCGGCCTGGCTCGACGGCGAGGCGCCGATCGAGCCGAGCGCCTCCTGGACGACGGCGGCGCCATTCTCGGTGGCGTAGACCACGGCCTGGGCGAAATCCGTACCGAAAGCAACGAAACTATCCGCGACCTTCAAGGGCATGAAGAGAACGTTGGGTGCGACGCCGGGCATCCCGCTGCCATTGTTCGCCTCGCCTGTGCTGTCCTCGGCTTCACCCGTTCCATGCCCATAGTCGACGAGATCTTCCGGGTCGTTGTCATCGTCGGCGAAATCCCAGCCGGCGATGTCATCCACGAAACCGTTGCGGTCATCGTCGATGCCATCCGAGTAGGCCAGAATGAGATCCTGCCCGTCGAGGAGACCGTTGCCATTCGCGTCCGGGATTCCCGCATAGTCGTCGACCGAAACGAAACCATCGCCATTGCAATCGTGCACTGCACAGCCGGAAGGCAAGGGAAGCTCGCGCCGGTTCAGTGCGACCTTTCGGGCGACGTCCCGGGCGTGCCAGCGAATTCCGCTATCGAGCACGGCGACCACCACGTCGGGTCGACCCGTCGAGATCTGCCACGCGGAGACCACATCCATCCCGCTTCCCGGGTTGTATTTCCATGAGCTTCCCGCCGCCGGGTTGAAATCGTCCGGCAGCTGTCCGGGAGCGAGGAAGAGGTAGGACCCGAAATCCCGCGGATTGCTGCAGCTGGAATCGGCACAGGTGGGAAAGGGGACGTCTGCGGCTGCCGCCTCCACGAAGAAGAAGATGGAGACGAGCAGGAACAGGATGCGCATGAAGGCCCTTCCTGGGGGGGGGGGGTAGTGGGGCAGAGACCCCACGGTACCGCATCTACCGCCAGCGATGCTCCGCCTGCGGGACGGGCGCGCTCAGTCCTTTTCGAGACCCCGGAGGAAGATCTCCGCGATGGCGTCCGCGGTCTCCTTCGGCGGCGCGGCAGAAAGCTCCGCCACTTCCGAGCGGGCGCATTCTCTACCCAACCCGCCCAGAACGTGCGCAACGGGCGCTGCGTCGATTGCCCGGATCTCTCCCTCGGCGGCCGCTTGCTCGAGCAATCGCTGGGTGACAGCCATGACGTAGTTCTCGTGGCCATCGAGCAGGCGTTTCGCGCCCGGCACGAGGCCGAAATGCTCGGAGAAGGACGCGGCCTCCGGCAACACGGCCTCGTTGACCACTCGCAGATAAGCCCGCAGCGCAGCGAGGGGCGATAGCGATTCGTCGAGCGCCTCGATCGCGCGACGACCGATCCGATGCAACCGGCGGTCGACGACCGTCAGCACGAGCTCTTCCTTGCTAGGCGCGATGCCATACAGCGTCCGCAACGAGCAGCCGACTTCGGCAGCGATCTGCGCGATCGTCAGGCCCGCGAGTTCTTCCTTCGCGACCAGCTGCTGAAGCTCGTCGAGGAGTTCGAGCTGGCGTGCCGTGAGCCGGCGTTCGGCATCGGGCGAAAGCAGGGGCTTCGGCGCGCGAAGGCCGGGGAAACGGCGATACGCTCGCTGCGGCTCCCCGCTTTTCACGGGAGCAGGGCCACCGGTAGATCGACGACCCGAGCTCGCAACCATTCGCCGAGGCTCTTGGCCTGGCCATCTTGCCGCGTCGAGGCGGCGACACCCTCCTCGAGCAGACCATGGATGACGAAGTTGATGCTCCGCAGGGAAGCCAACCGATGGCGATCGATCGGTAGCGGCGCGACCTCGGGTAGCAGCTCGCGCAGGCGTTCTTCGGTGAGGAAGGCATCGAGCCATGCCCAGGCTTCGTCACTGCGCGCGAATACGCCGAGGTTGGCGTTGCCACCTTTGTCGCCCGAGCGAGAGCCGAACACGACGCCAAGAGGCGCACGCCTCGTCTCGCCTTCCGGCCGCGCAGCTTCGGGGCCTGGGGTCGGTTCGACCCGAACGTCCGGTCTGGGCACGACCGAGGAGATTTCTCCGCTCTCCGAACCGAGTATCACCACCTCCTGGGGAACCAACTCAGCAGCAATCCGGGCCGGCTCGTAGACGCCGAAGGGCCGCCCGGCGGCGGGGCCGCCACCGACACCAAAGAAGCCCGGAATCGTGGACAGGCCCAATTCGCCCATTGCATTCGAGAACGCGCGGCCCACCTTCTTCTCATCCGGGTCCTTCGCGCTGATGCGCCACAAGGCAACGGCTTGCTCGTTCGTCTCCGGATCGGATTTGTCGGTGCGAACGAGCCGGGTCGTCACCTGCGCATAGTCTTCAGGCCCGTAGGGGCAAGCCTCCCAGAAGGCTTCTTCGACGAGCTTCGCCTTCGCCTCGATATCGAGACCGGTCAGGCAGACGTTCATGTCATTGCGGAATCCGCCGGCCCGGTTGAGGCAAACCTTCAAGGTCGCGGGCGGAGGTTCTCCCTGGATGCCATGCATCCGCACACGATCCGGCCCCACCTGTTCGAGTTCGATGGTGTCGAAACGGGTGGTCACATCCGGCCCGAAATACTCCGGCCCGCCGATCTCGTAGAGAAGCTGCGACGTGACGGTTCCGATCGACACTTCGCCACCGGTGCCCTCGTGCTTGCCGATCACCGTCGATCCATCGGCCGCGACGTCTGCCCAGGGAAAACCGGTGCGAACGAGGCCAGGAACCTCGGTGAAGAACGCATAGTTCCCTCCCGTCGCCTGGGTGCCACACTCGATGACATGGCCCGCGGTCACGCCACCCGCCAGGGCATCCCAATCCGTGCGGCTCCACCCGTGATGCCAGGCAGCCGGACCGCAGACGACCGCGGCATCGGTCGTGCGGCCGGTGATGACGATATCCGCCCCACGGTTCAACGCATCGACGATCCCCCAACATCCGAAGTAGGCGTTGGCCGTCAGGAAGCTGGCCTCCTTGATCGGCTCGCCGGTCTCGAAATGATGCAGTTGATCGGCGGCAACCAGTTCCGCCATACGAGGCATCAGATCGTCACCGCGCACGAAGGCGATCTTCGGATGCAGGCCGAGCTTCTTGGCGACCTCCGCGACCGCCTCGGCGCAGCCTTCCGGATCGAGACCACCCGCATTCGAAACCACTTTGATGCCCTTGTCGAGACAGGTACCCATCACCTGCTCCATCTGCATCACGAAGGTGCGGGCATGACCACCGCCGGGGCGCTTGGCCTGCGTGCGGGCGAGGATCAGCATGGTCAACTCGGCGAGCCAGTCGCCCGTGAGCACATCGATGCGGCCGCCTTCGACCATCTCCTTTGCAGCGGAGAGGCGATCTCCGAAAAAGCCCGAGCAGTTCGCGATGCGTACCGGATCCTTCATGTCGTTTCCTCTTCGCCGGAAGCGGGTTCGACCACGAGCAGCACGGCTCCGCTCTCTACCTGGTCACCCAGGGCAACACGCACTTCACGCACGATTCCGTCTTCCGTGGCGTTCATCGGATGTTCCATCTTCATCGCCTCGAGCACGACGACGGTCTGCCCGGCCTCGACGACATCGCCCACCTCGACGCGCAGGTCGATGACCTTGCCGGGCATCCGCGCAACGAATCCGCCTGCGGCATCTTCCCGGCCGGGAATCTCGAAGCGGGGCAGCAGAACGAGCTTCAGATCTCCGCGCGGACCGTGGACGATCAGGAAATCCTCCCCTCGCGTGATCCGAGCCCGGCTTCGCCTGGCGTCGATCTCGACATCGATTTCGCTCGGGCTGAACGAGCAGACTCGGGCGAGCAAGCCATCCGAGAACCGGAAGCTGCCGTCTCTGAGGCGTCGATAGCTGACCTCGATGTCGCGCTCCCCGCTGCGCAGACACACCCGCTGATCGGGCATGCGGGCGTTTCGCCAACCACTCGGTATCTCTGCCCACACCTGGACCTCGCTCCGGTTCATGGCCTGGATCCAGAGTGCGGCCACCCGAGCCAAGCGGTCGGTCTCCTCCTCGTCCAGGTCGAGCGAGCGCGCAGGGCCCACTCGCTCAATGAAATCCGTGGTGGTATCACCGGCCAGGAACTCCGCGGTCCGCAGGGTTGCAGCCAGGAAATCCCTGTTCGTCGTCACCCCACCGAGATGCGTGCGTTCGAGAGCCAGGGCCAAGCGGCTGGCGGCTTCGATTCGGGTGGGTGCGTGGGCGATCACCTTGGCCAGCATCGGATCGAATTCCGTACCAACGACCGTGCCCTCGATCACGCCGGAATCCCAGCGGACCTCGGGCGAGGCGGCTGGCGTGAAGGCAACCAACTGGCCCGTCTCCGGCAGGAAGTCGTTCGCCGGATCCTCGGCGTACAATCGCGCCTCGACGGCCGACCCGTTGAAGCTGACATCGGCCTGGTCGTAGCCAAGGCTCTCGCCTCGTGCGATGCGCAGCTGCTCACGCACCAGATCGATTCCGGTCACGGCCTCGGTCACTGGATGCTCCACCTGGAGGCGGGTATTGACTTCGAGGAAGAAGAACTCGCCCGTGTCGTCATCCAACAGGAACTCGACCGTTCCCGCGCTCTGATAGCCAAGGGTCTCGGCCAGACGCAACGCCGCACTTCCCATCTCTTCTCGAAGGGCCGCATCGACCCGGGGCGACGGTGATTCCTCGAGGATCTTCTGATGCCGACGTTGGATCGAACATTCGCGCTCACCCAGATGGACGAGGCCGCCATGGGCATCACCGAGGATCTGGATCTCGATATGCCGAGCATGGGACACGTAGCGCTCGAGGAAGACCCGATCATCACCGAACCCGCTGGCTGCCTCCCGTTGAGCCGCCGCGACGGCCTCTTCGAGATCCCCGGGCTTCGAGACGATCCGCATGCCCTTGCCGCCACCCCCGGCGGCCGCCTTGACGAGCAGAGGAAAGCCAACGGCATCCGCCGCGCCGAGATCCTTGCTGCTGGGAAGCGTCCGCACGTTCGCCCGCTCAGCCAGTGCCAGGGCCTCGAGCTTGTCGCCCATCTGCGCGATCGCGTCCGGGGAAGGACCCACCCAGGTGAGGTTCGCAGCGACGACATCGGCAGCGAAGCCGGCATTCTCCGAGAGGAAGCCGTAGCCCGGGTGGACCGCGCCGGCACCGGTCAACTGAGCGGCTTCCAGAATCGCCTTGCCATCCAGATAGGAGCCGGGAAGACAGACCGCCTCGTCCGCATCGGCAACATGCGGTGCATCCCGATCAGCAGCCACGTACACGGCAACGCAGCGGATCCCCATGTCGTGAGCCGTGCGAATCACGCGGCGGGCGATCTCACCCCGATTGGCAATCAAGAGAGTCGAGAAGCTCACAGCCTGAATACTCCGTAACCGTCCGCACCCTCGACTGGAGCGTTGCGCACCACCGAGAGACAGATCCCGAGGGCCGTACGCATGTCTCGAGGGTCGAGAATGCCGTCATCGCTGATCGTGCCGGTGGCCTCGAGCGCGAGCGAACCCTTTTCCTGAATCGCCTCGACGGCCGCGACGAGCTGAGCGTCCGCTTCCTCGTCGAACTCTTCGCCCAGGCGCGCCGCCCTTGCCCTTCGTACGATCGACATCACCCCGGCGATCTGCTTCGGCCCCATGACGGCGATCTTCGCGGTCGGCCAGATGAAGGTGAAGCGGTTGTTGAAGGCGCGACCGGACATCGCATAGGTGCCCGCGCCGTAGGACGCGCCGATGATCACGGTCAGGTGGGGCACCGTCGAGTTCGTCACGGCGTTGAGCATCTGCGAGCCCTTCTTGATGATGCCCGCCTGCTCGACTTCCTTGCCCACCACGAAACCAGTCAGGTTCTGCAGGAAGAGAAGCGGCACGTCGATCTGGTTGTTCAGCTGGATGAAGTGCGCAGCCTTCTCGGCGCTCTGTGGGTTCAGCACTCCGTTGTTGCCGAGAACGCCCACCGGATAGCCCTGAAGCGAAGCCCAACCACATACCAGGGTCGTGCCGTAGCGGGGCTTGAACTCCTCGAAGCGTGAGCCATCCACGACCCGCCCGATGACGTCGCGCACGTCCACGGGCCGTCGCAGATCCGGGCTGACCATGCCCAGCAACTCTTCCGGATCGAGCACCGGCTCGTCGGATTGCAGACTCGGTGGCGGGCCGGGTTTTCGCCAGTTCAAATGGGAAACGACCTCGCGACAAAGGCGAAGCGCATCGCGCTCGTCCTCGGCAAGGTACTCGCCAAGCCCCGACACCTCTGCATGCATCTTTGCACCGCCGAGGGTTTCGTCGTCGGATTCCTCGCCGGTCGCCATCTTCACCAGGGGCGGGCCCGCAAGAAAGATCTTGGATTGTTCCTTGATGACGATGTTGTAGTCGGACATGCCGGGCTGGTAGGCACCTCCGGCCGTCGACGAACCGAACACCACGCAAACCGTGGGGATCTCCAGCTTCGAGAGCTCGATCATCTCGTAGAAGAAGCGGCCGGATTCCGCGAAGTGATCGATCCGTGCCGAGACGGCCGCCTGGCCTCCGTCATCCCCGCCGCCCGTCTTTACGCGCAGGTCGGCACCCGCCGACTCGACGAAGCTCACATAGGGAATGTGGTTGTCGCGGGCGATCTCGAGCGCGCGCATCCACTTCTTGCTCACATAGGGCGTGAGTGCACCGCCTAGCACGGTGGGATCGTTGGCAAAGATCACGCATTCGACCCCGGCGATGACGCCGATCCCCATCACCGCTCCGCCGCCGATCGTGTAGGACGAGTTGTACGCCGCCAGCGGGCTGATCTCGAGGAACGGGCTGTCCGGATCGAGGGCCAGGGTAATCCGCTCCCGAACCGGGAGCTTTCCGCGTTTGGCCAGGCGCTCGTGGTGGCGAGCTCCCCCGCCGGCTTCCGCCTGATCGAGCAGGCCGTCGATCTCGGCCAGCTTCTCGAGCATCGCAGCCCGGTTCTCCTGAAAATCGGAAGAACGAGGATCGAGACTCGACTGGAGCGGAGGCGCCAAAAGAGGGGGGTTCATGGGGGTCCCTTCGGAAAAAGCTGCCCGGAATCAGCAGGGGTAGCAACGTACAAGAAATAATACCACCCCCATATAGGGCTGAATCGTGGCCTGAGCCGCCTCTTCCATCCGAAGCAGGAAAAGGCCCGGATGACCGTGGTCACGGCGTTTCGGAAGCTGCCTTCGCTCGGCTCACGATGACGCGATCCGGCGGCAAGCAGCGAAGCTCATCGCAGGCCTGGATGCGAAGGGCCAGATGGTCGGGCCGGACGATGCCATCCTCGAACGCCACAGGCACCAGGATCGTGCCGTCGTACACCTGGATGGCGTCCTCGGCGAACTCCGGCCGGAAACTCCGACCCGGCGGGTACTCGATGGTTCCGACCGGACCGCCTTTCAGGGCTTCGATCGTCGTGGGCAGGAGAGCCGGCAGGGAAGCCGGGTTGGCGTTGACGTGCCAGCCCTCGTCCATCGTGATTCGAATGACGAGTTCCTGACCCTCTTCGCCGCCAACGCCCAGAAGCCGTGCGCTCACATGGTCCTTGCTGCGGGGCAGACGGATCGCATCACTCGCCCGGGTCTCGGCTGCGCTCGCGAGGGCCACAACTCAGCTCATGCGGAAGCGCGTCGCGTTGGGCCTCGCAGAACCGCTCGTTGCGAACCGTTTCCTGCTCTGGGCGATCGCTTCGCTTTGTACGGTCGCGTCGGTCTGGACAGTGAACGCACCCGTCTTCCTTGGCTACGAGCCAGGCTCCGCGGGAGAAATCTCCGCAAGGTCCATCTCGATGCTCGTCACGTCCGCCTTTGGGATCGCGACCATCTGCGCCTACTGGCTCACCTTCTTCCCTCCGGCCTGGTACCGAGCACGCTTCCCATCCAACGCGACCCGCCCGGAGGGTGCGTAGGCGTCGAGCCAGCGGCCGGGTGCGCCGACGCCCGGGGGCTACGCTCTACAGCGTCGTGTTGCATTGGTTCCGCGATCGCCGCCGCAGGAAGCTCCTCGAGCAGCCCTTCCCCGATGGATGGGAGGAGCTCATCTCACACAATCTCGCCCATGATGCCTGGCTCGACGAAGCGGAGCGGGGACGGCTTCGCGATCTGACCCGGATCTTCGTTGCGGAGAAGAAATGGGAGGGGTGCGGGGGCCTCAGCCTCGACGACGAGATCCGCGTGACGATTGCAGCCAATGCCTGTCTGCTGATCCTCGGGCGCTCCCACGATCTCTACAAGAATGTTCGCTCGATCCTGGTCTACCCCTCTACGGTGGTCATCCCCGAGCGCCACCCGGGCGCTTTCGAGATCCCGCGAGGGGAAGTGCGAGGGCCGATTCCCATTCTCGGGGAAGCCCAGCTGCGCGGACCTGTCATCCTGGTGTGGGACGCCGTCGAACATCAGACCCGCCACCCGGGACGAGGGCATAACGTCGTGTTCCACGAATTCGCCCACAAACTCGATATGCGAGATGGCGGAGTGGACGGCACCCCGCCCCTTGAGAGCCGGGCCGAGTACCAGCGCTGGATCGAAGTATGTGAGCGGGAGTACCGAAGCCTGCGCGAACGCGCTGAGAAAGACCAGCGCAGCCTGCTCGATGTGTATGGCGCCACCAACGAGGCCGAGTTCTTCGCCGTCGCCACTGAGCTCTTCTTCGACCAGCCGATTTCGATGCGCAAACGCCATGCGGACCTCTACGAGATCCTCCAGGCTTTCTATCGCCAGGACCCGGCCGCCCGCGTCGAGAGACGCTGCGGCGCCCCTGAACGCCGGGAGACGGATCCCTGAGACCACCTGCCTCAGGTCAGCTCGGGAAAGCGCGTGCTTCCGGCTTCGAGATCGATCTCGAACGCGTTCGTGAGGAACGAGATCGTGTGGTAGAAGCCCGTGAGCGTGACGAGCTCCACGAGTTGGACCTCATCGAAGTAGCCTCGCAACGTCTGCCAGCGAGGTTCCGAGACGGCGGCTCCGTCGTGGAGTTCGTCGACGAGTCCGAGCAACGCCCGATCCCGCTCGGACCAGAAGCTCTCGTTGCCGCTTCCGGTGCGGGTCGCCGCGATCTGCTCTTCTGTGAGCCCGAAGCGCTTGCCGAAGAACAGAACGTGAACACCCCACTCATATTCCGACCCGCAGCGCGCGGTGGTGCGAAGAATCACGAGTTCTCGGTCGCGTCGTTCGATGGATCCGCGATCGAGCAGGTTCGAGTTCTTGATCTTCCCAAGGATGCGCGAGTTCTTCGCGATGACCCGAAACAGGCGCAAGGGCTCGATGCCCGGAGGCATCATCGCCTCGAGAATGGGGGCAACGTCCTCGGCATAAGGGGCTTCGACAGGCTCGATCCGGGGCATGAGAACCTCGATGGGGAGCGCTATGATTTCCGTAGCATGGAGCGATACATCATACGCTACATTTTTAGTAGCGCAAGCCTGTCTCCAGACGCATGAGCGCGCCCCGCCCTGGCCAGCGCGTTCATGGCTCGCGCACGGGCCGGCCGATCATGGCGGCCTTCGATCTGCTCGGACGACGCTGGGCCCTGCGCGTGCTCTGGGAGCTGGGCGAAGCTCCGCTGACCTTCCGGGAGCTTCGGGGGCGCTGCGACGACATCTCGCCCACCGTGTTGAACACCCGGCTCCGTGAGTTGCGCGAGGCGCGACTGATCGAGAAGACAGATCGGGGCTATGCCCTCACGGAAACGGGACATTCGCTCGGGCGCGCGCTCCGCCCCCTCGTGCGCTGGGCCGAGGATTGGGGCGACGCCGACTGAGGCCCACTGGCGAGGAAATCAAGTCCCGCCGCAAACGGTTTCCTTCCTGCCTGACCTGGCGCCGCGGGTGGCTACTCTCCACCCGCGATGGGCCTCGAGATCAATCGTGAGACGTTCAGCGAGGACGAGTACCAGCGATTCTCGGAACGCCTGGATCGCTCGCTCGACGTTCTGGAGCAGCTCCTTGCCAGGCCGGACTTTGGTGCGGGGGAGGTATCGATCGGCGCCGAGCTGGAGGTATCGCTGGTCGATGAGGCCGGCCGACCCCTGCCCCTGAATCGGGATGTCCTGGCGGAAAGCGTGGACCCGCGGCTCACGGTCGAGCTCAATCGGTACAACCTGGAATCCAACCTACGCCACGGTCCCTTGGCCGGTCGGCCCTTTGCTTTCCTGGCCGATGAGATGCGCAACTCGCTGCGAGAAATCGAGCGAGCCGCCGCGCTCCACCATGCGCAGGTAGCGATGATCGGCATCCTGCCGACCTTGACGGAAGCGGATCTCACGAGGGACGCGATGACAGAAGCCCCTCGCTTTCGAGCCCTTTCCGCGAGCCTGCGACGCCTGCGCCGCGAGCCCTTTCTGCTCCAGATTCGCGGTGAGGATGAGCTGGAGCTGCGCTGTCACGATGTCACCTCCGAAGGAGCCGCGACTTCGTTGCAGCTCCACTTGCGCGTGGCCCCCGCCGACTTCGCCTCGGTCTACAACGCCGTGCAGCTGACGACCCCCCTCGTGCTCGCGGCCTCCGGAAACTCGCCCACCTTTCTCGGCCGGCGGCTCTGGGACGAAACGCGGGTGGCGTTGTTCAAGCAAGCCGTGGATCATCGGCGGGAGCGCGGGCGCGATGGCGAGCCTGCCCGCGTCTCCTTCGGCAACGCGTGGATCGGTCGTGCCTTCGAACTCTTCGAGGAGAACGTGCGACGTCATGCAGTCCTCCTACCGGTCGTAAGCAACGAAGATCCCGAAGCCGTCCTCGCCGCCGGGCGGGTTCCGACACTTTCCGAACTGCGCCTGCACCAGGGAACGGTCTGGCGCTGGAACCGCTCGATCTTCGATCCCGCGGAGGGCGGGCACCTTCGCATCGAGATGCGCGCCTTCCCGGCGGGTCCGACGATCGTGGACATGGTCGCGAATTGCGCGTTCCAGATTGGACTGGCACTCGCACTGGCGCCTGAGATCGCCGCCTGGACAGAACGGCTCTCCTTCGAGGACGTGCATCGGGATTTCTACAGGGCCGCCCGGGACGGCCTGGCGGCGCACCTGGGTTGGCCCATGGAGCCGGGCGCACCGGCCCAGAGCCACTCGGCCCAGGTGCTGCTCGAAAGCCTGTTGCCCAGAGCCCAGCAAGGGCTCGACGCCGCAGGCGTAGAACGGGACGATTCCTCCCATTGGCTCGAAGTCTTCGAGTGTCGGGTGCGCAGCGGGCAGACGGGTGCCACCTGGCAGCGTCGGGCGCTCGCCAGCGCCGAGGCGACGATGCCCAGGAACGATGCGTTGACCCACATGTTCCGGCGCTACCGCCAGCACTCGAAGGATGCCCAGCCGGTCGCGAGCTGGCCGGAGCCGAAGCTGTGAAAGGCGTCTTGCAGAAGATCGATCGACCGAGCGCTGACGGGTTTCCCGCCGAAGCGGAATCCTTTCTGCGCAAGCTGGGCGGACCCACCGCAATCCACGTCAAAGGAAAGGACCGAACACGCTCCCGGATCGTGACCACGCTGCTGCACGGCAATGAACCTTCGGGCACCCGTGCGATCCATGCCTGGCTTCGCAATGGCCACCAGCCGGCGGTCGATACTGTCCTGATCGTCGCCAACGTGGAAGCTGCGCTGGCCGGCCCGGGCTTCGCTCATCGCACCCTGCCCGGCCGACGGGATCTCAACCGCTGTTTTCTCGGTCCCTGGGACGATGCGGAAGGCCACCTCGCGCGCGAAATCCTCGAGCTCACTTACGAGAAGAAGCCCGAGGCGCTGATCGATCTACATAACAACACGGGCCACAACCCGCCCTATGGCGTGGGTGTAGAGCCTTCTCCGGAAGCCCTGCAGTTGGTCACTCCGTTCGGGAACCGTTTCGTCTGGAGCCACCTGACGCTCGGCGCCCTGATGGAGGCGGTGCGCGATATCCCCAGCGCGACGATCGAGGTCGGGCGAACGGGCGACCCCGCCGCAGACGCCGTCGCGCTTCGCGGGCTCACCCGCTTCCTGGAAGACGATCGGGTGATCGAGCCGGGGCTACGCCCGGACGTCCAGGTGCTCACGACGCCCATGCGCGTCTGCATTCGCCCCGGAGCTTCCCTGGCCGTGGTCGACGCAGACCGCGGCAAGCAAGAGTCGGCCGATCTGACCATCCTGGCCGATCTCGACCGACACAATTTCGAGAGCGTCGAAGTGGGTACCAAGCTGGGCTACGTGCGCGGCGAGGCCTGGCCCCTGGAACTTCTCGACGAGGACGGACGAGATCGGGCGTCCTTCTATTTTTCGCTCCAAGACGGCGTACTACGGACCCGACGGCCGATCATCCCGATCATGATCACGACCGACCCGGGTATCGCCACCAGCGACTGTCTCTTCTACGTGGTCCGCGAGCTCAGTTCCCCGGACGAAGCGGGTCGCTGCTAGCGCCGGCCGAGCATGCCGGGAGACGGCACTTTCGTCGCCACTCGATGTGGCGAGCGAGCCTGGGAACGAGATAGGGTGGCACGCCATCTGCCAACACTTCTCGAGAGGCTCATCCATGAAGGCCCTGCGGACCCCCGACACTCGCTTCCAGAATCTGCCCGGCTATCCGTTCGAGCCGAACTACACGGAAGTACCGGATGGCGACGCTGGAACCCTCCGCATCCATCACGTAGACGAAGGTCCCCGCGACGGGCAGATCGTACTCTGCATGCACGGTCAGCCGACCTGGTCCTACCTCTACCGGCACATGATTCCGGTGTTGGTCGAGGCCAGCTTGCGCGTGATCGCGCCGGACCTCGTCGGGTTCGGCCGCTCCGACAAACCGGCAGCTCGCGAAGACATCACCTACCAACGCCAGGTCGATTGGCTCTGCGCCTGGCTCGAACAGAACGATTTCAGCGGTGCGACCCTCGTCGGACAGGATTGGGGAGGGCTGATCGGGCTGCGGATGGTCGCCGCAAAGCCCGAGCGTTTCGCGCGTGTCGTCGTCGCGAACACGGGTTTGCCCGTGCCCGCGGACATCCCCGAAGAACGCGTCGCCTGGGTGAAGAGCTTTCGCGCCAACGATCCCACGCCGACCATCCCCGAAGTCATGGCCCAGCTCTCGAAACAGGGCAGCGATACTCCGGAGCGCAGCTTCGCCTACTGGCAGAAGATGTGCTGGGAGACCGAAGACGTTCCGGTCGGAATGATGGTCGCGAGCTCGGTCGATGGCCGCACGCTGACGCCGGAGGAAGTGGCCGCCTACGACGCACCGTTTCCGGATCCGAGCTTCAAGATGGGACCGCGGGCCATGCCCAGCCCGACGATCCCTCCCGCGAGGCCCAGATGGCGGCCTGGAAAGTCTTCGAGGCCTGGGAGAAGCCGCTCCTCTGCGCCTTCAGTGACAACGACCCGGTGACCGGCGGCGGCGCCGCGGCCTTCATGAGTGGTGTTCCCGGTGCCCAGGGACAGCCTCATGTCACGATCGAGGGCGGTGGCCACTTCCTGCAGGAAGGCCGCGGAGTCGAACTCGCCACCATCATCGCAAGCTGGGTGAAGTCCACCTGACCAGCGATCAGCCGATCGGCGGAGATTCCGACGGTGCAGGTAGCCGACCGCACCGATCGAGGGCCGTATACAGCGCGAGGCATACGACATTCGCGAGGTTCAGGCTGCGCACCTCGGGCAGGATCGGCACGGTGAGTCGCTGGGGTGCGAACTTCCGCAGCAACGCGGGCGGTAGCCCCTTCGACTCGCCCCCGAAGACCAGGATCTCGTCGCCCCGGAATGGCGCTTCGAAGATCGACGATCCGCCGCGGGCTGTGAGAAGGCGCAGTCGTGGCTCGGCAGGTCCGACCTCCGCCAACGCGGAGAGCAGGCTCGGCAGGTCCGGATGCACCGTCATGTCGACGTCGGGCCAGTAGTCGAGCCCCGCCCGCTTCAGATGCTTGCTATCGAGGGAAAACCCGAGCGGCTCGACCAGATGCAGCCGTGTACCGGTCGCCGCCGCAAGCCGAGCCGCACATCCGGTGTTCTGGGGGATCTCCGGTTCGACGAGAACGATTTCCACGCGGGCCAGTCTAGAACGTCCCGGCGAGTAGCGACCCTACCCGGCCTCGGGGCGCCAAACGACCGCCCGTCCATGGGGATGCCCCTCGCCGAGGAGCGTTTCGCCACCGTCCGGCCAGCTGCGAAGCCGAAGCTCGATCCTGGTGCCGTCGGTCGAACCCTCTGCCCGCAGCCACGCGAGGGGCCGCTCGTTCGTCGCATCCGCTCCTCGAGCCTCGATCGCGCTCTGGATCGTCTGCTGCTCAGCGGAGCTGAGATAGTCCCATACCGAAGAGTGGTAGACGACGTTGCAGACTCCTGCCTGCGGCTCGGCCAACCGATCGGGCAGCCACTGGCCCGCCGACGCCTGCTCGATCTGAGGAGGGTCGCTCCGCGCAACCTCGATGGCGGCGCGGAGCTGAGCCAGACGCTCGGGTTGATCGGCCCAGATGAAACTCTCGAGGTCGCGCGCCGCGGCTGCGCTGTCGACCCGGCGCGGCGCAACATCGCATCCGAGGCGTTCGGAGATCTCCACCTCGACCGCGGCCAGAGGCGGAACCTCGCCTTGCCAACTCGTCGTAATCTGCACCTTCGCCTTCGGATCTCCCCAGCTCCAGCTGTCGAGCTCGTAGCGGAACCGACTCCATTGAAGATTGAGCCCGGCGCTGCAGCCGATCTCGAGCAGTCGCAGTGGCAGCCGTGTCTGCTGGGCAACCTGGAGGAAGCCACCCAACAGGCCTGCGCAACGTCGCACCTCGTTGGTTTGCGGAGTCTGCTCCAGCCAAGGACGAATCCGGTCGCCATGCTGCTCGACGACCGCTCGAAAGCAAGACCACGCTGCGGCGGCGTCGGCTCTCCCTCCGACCGTCGGGTAGAAGGCCGCGAGTTCCGGTGCAGCTCCCTCGAGTACCAGGGCGTGCACACCCGCAAGAATCCGGAGTGGAAGAAAACCACGGAGGGGATCCCCGTTGAAGTCGCAGACCAGATCTCGCAGCGGGCCGCCCGCCTCCAGATCGTCGTAGGCATCCTGCAGCAGCTCGCCGTAGAACGGTGACCCGAGATATCGGCAAACGCCTGTCTGAAAGCGGAACGCCGTCAGCGTACGCTCCAGATCCAAGCCCTTGCTCCGCATCATCCGTGCCCTCGCCGAAGACTCAACGGGTGTCTACTCGAAGGCGACCGCTCAGCGAGAGCCCTCTGCCGCGTCGAGCATCCCTTGCAGCCTGGCCACGCTCTCGACGAACTCGTCGATGAACTCGTAGATCACCTCCGCAGAACTCTTCTCTTCGTTCATGCGACCCACGACCTGGCCAACGGGCATGCCGAGCAGCTCCTGTGCCTTGGAACCCTGCTTTCGTGCAGCCAGGCCGATTCGCGTCTGGGCGTCGGCGCAGGCCATGTACTGGAGCGGCATCGGAAGCGTGCCGGGGCACTCGTCGCGCTCCCAGGCTTCGGTCCAGGCCGTGCGCAGCAGTCGGGCGGGCTTCCCGGAGAGCGAGCGCGAGCGCACGGCATCGCGCGGGCCAGCCTTGTAGAGCTTCTGTTTCACGAGGGGGGAGACATCGGCCTCCCGCACACCGAGCCATACGGAGCCGGTCCAGATGCCCTGGGCACCGAGTGCCATGGCCGCTGCGGCCTGGCGGCCGCTGGCGATTCCTCCGGCGCCTAACACAGGCGTGGGCGAGACGGCATCGACGATATCAGGCAGCAACACCATCGAGCCTATTTCGCCGGTGTGGCCGCCTGCTTCCGTACCCTGAGCGACAATGATGTCGACGCCCTGCTCTTGCTGGCGCAATGCGTGCTCTACCGTGCCGGTAAGCGCCGCAACCTTCACGCCACTGCGGTGGGCCAGGTCGATGATGTCCTTGGGCGGTGGACCGAGCGCATTCACCAACAGCTTTACGCGCTCGTGTCGGAAGGCCACGTCCACATGACTGCAACCGCCGCCTTCGGTCCAGCCGAGCAAGCCCCCTTCACCACCCCCGATGCCGGAATCGGGTTCGTAGCCTTCGGGGAGCGGGGGAACCTCATATTCCTCCAGCACGGTCTCGATCCACGCAGTCACCTCGGGCGAGATCAATTTCTTGAACTCGAAGGCATCCTCTGCGTCGCCCTTCTTTCCGAGACCTGTCTCCTTGCCGATATGGCCCATGGGCATCACGGTGTCGACGCCGTAGGGCTTGTCACCGGTGTTCTCATCGATCCATGCGAGCTCCATCTCGAGCTGCTCTGGCGTGAAGGCGAGAGCGCCCAGGACGCCGAGCCCCCCGGCGTTGGTCACGGCGGCAACGACATCCCGGCAGTGGCTGAATGCAAAGATGGGGACATCGATGCCGAATTGGTCACAAAGATCAGTGCGCATGGCGGTATCTCCACTTCGTTGACTCGAGACGTGTTGCTAGTGATATGATTCATAAATAAAGGGCACTATTGGACTATCCACGTTACCCTCGCGGCGAACGGCCAGAGGGGCACGATGCGGGTCGCAGCCGAGATTCACCTCAGCAAGAGCCAGCGGGCGACGCTTCAGCAATGGTC
>JAAETT010000127.1 GCA_024228115.1 bacterium | reverse complement strand
TATCGGGGCGACCTGTGTTCTAGTCGGGAACTCGGAAGCTGTGCAGGGCGTTTCGGCGTCTTGGTTGCAGGACCCGAACCGGGACGGCCAGTCGGGGAATCCCGATATCCGTATCTTGTTCGATGGGGTAGAGGTCGCGGCTGGGGCTTATACGGCGGCGAATGGTTACGAGTTTGGGTTCGGGCCGGTTGTTGTTACCGGGCGGGGTTCTGTGACGGTGACGGCGTATGCGGCTGCAGCTTTCAATAATGGGGCTTCGCAGGGGTCTTTCCGTTCTGTGGTTGTTGATTTGTATGGGTGTGTTCCGGCACCGACAACTACGACGGTTCCGCCAACCTCAACGACGACTAGCACCACGACGACGGGAGCGCCACCATCAAGCACCACCACCACGTCCACCCCCCCGACAACCACGAGCACAAGCACCACAGTGACTATACCGCCCACTACAACGACCGTGCCGCCCTCGACAACCACCAGCACGACGAGCACCACCACCACGGTCACGACGGTTCCACCATCTACCACGACCACAGTGGCACCGCCGACCACGACCACATCTTTACCGCCGGTCTCTACGACGACAGTGACGGAGCCCCCCAGCACGACGACGTCTACCACGGTCCCGCCGACCACGACCACGAGTAGCACCATCGTTACCGTCGTGGTTGTCGATCCGCCGCCGACACCGCCACCGCCACCTGAGCTGCCACGCACCGGCCCGACCGGTCTCACTATCGCACTAATAGCCGGTCTGGCT
>JAAETT010000126.1 GCA_024228115.1 bacterium | reverse complement strand
TAGATGGCTTTGTCGGTCGGCTTCAGATCATTCGGTTTCCCTCCTGTCTGCGACCCAAGCTACAGGGCTCCTGACTCCTGCCCTGGCGGGACTGGCTCCCGCTGGATGCGCCAGCCTTAAGCTGGACGCACTCTGTTCTCAATATTCGTCCGCCTCGAAAGCACTGAGCTTCTTGGCCCTGCCCACCGATTTCTTCCGCTGCCGATACACGCGACCGATCGCAAGATTCAGGCTCGTTCTCGCCCGGCGAATCGAGCAGCATCTTGCATCTGGTGCAGTCCATCCTTTCCCTCATCGTGCTGATCGTTCGCTGCTCCACGGCCCTCCTCAGAACGCGGGGTGAGCAGGCGATCGTCGAACTGACGCTGAGGCAGCAGCTCGCAACCTACGCACACAACCGACGGAGGCCACGCCTCAGGCCGCTGGACCGCGCCTTCTGGGTAGCCCTCTCGCGTCTCTGGCCACGCTGGAGGAGTGCTCTGGTCATCGTCAAGCCTGAGACAGTCGTCCGCTGGCATCGTGAAGGCTTCCGACGCCACTGGACATTGATCTCGAAACCCGGCCCCGGCCGCCCGCCGATCTCCAAGGAGGTCCAACAGCTCATCGTCAGAATGGCTGCCGAGAGCCCCTGGAGGGCCCGCAAGATCCAGGCCGAGCTGTTGAAGCTGGGAATCCGCCTGAGCCTCGCGACCGTGTCCCGCTACCTCCCGGCCAGACCGCCCGATCCAGACGCGCAGCAGCGCTGGAAGACGTTTCTCCGCAACCACAAGGAAGTGGTCGCGGGCATGGACTTCTTCGTCGTCCCGACCGTCCGGTTCAGGCTTCTATACGTGTGGTTCGTGCTCGACCACGGAAGACGTCGCGTCCTCCACTTCAACGTCACCGAGCACCCGACCGCGGGCTGGGTGATCCAGCAGCTGCGCGTGACGTTTCCGGGCGAAGCTTCGCATCGCTTCCTCATCCACGACAACGACGCGATCTTCTCGGCCGCGGTCGCGAAGGCGGTCGCGAACCTCGGGGTCTCTCCCAGGAGAACCGCCTTCTGTAGTCCATGGCAGAACGGAACCGCCGAACGCTTCGTTGGTACCGTGCGACGCGAGTTGCTCGATCATGTCGTCGTCCTCGGCGAGGACCACCTGCGACGCCTACTCCGCGACTATGTGGATTTCTTCGAACGAGACCGCGTGCACACGGTGCTCAGGGACTCGCCGCTTGGAAGACCCGTCGAGCGCCGACCCTCGCTTCGTGCACGAGTCGTCGGGTCTCCTCGCGTCGGCGGAATCCACCAACGCTACGCTTGGAGCCAAGCCTCCTGATCCAGAGAGGCCGGCCCCGAGATCTCGCGATCAGACGAATGCGGATGAATATTGAGAACGGACAGCCCCGATCCAGGGCAGCTACCCGCACACGCGCAAGGCCGAGGACGCCATGCAGCGCTTCATCCGTCTGCTGTGGCAGAAGACGCCGATCGGGAGGTGGCTGACGTAACCGCGCTCGGCACGGTCCTACCGCTCCAGGATCTCGACCCGCCAGACGTCGGGACCGCTCGGCGGGCCCGGAGACTCCGCCTCCTCCTCCGCCGGCGGCTCCGCGGCGCGTCCCTTCAGCTCGGCCTTCAGCTTCGCGATGTCGTCCGGCCGGGCCACCCGGAGGACGTCGAGGGACGCGTCGGTCTCGATCTCGTCGAGCGCCTGCTGCATCCGGCTCGCGGGGTGGTAGCGATAGGCCAGCCGCAGCAGGCGCAGGGCCTCGTCGTGCTCCTGGGCGCGAGCGTGGACGCACGCCGTGTTGAAGAGATGGCCCGGGTCGCCGCTTTCTCCGGCGACACCGAGGATGCCGAGTACGTCCTTCGCACGCGGCTCGTCCTTCGGCTCGAGCCGCGCGAGCCAGCGCAGGCGGCCGCGCGCGGACCGGTGCCGGCGCCTCGTTGCGGCGCGGACGCTTCCGTGCCGGAAGATCTCGAGCGAGGCACAGGCGCCCGCGAAGACCACGCCCAGGTAGGGCGCTTCGCGGTCGAGCATCTCCTCGAGCGGCCTGCGGTCGCGGGGCCGCACGGCTAGGCGCCCCGCGGAGCGCAGGAAGAGCTGGGTCGAGGCGATCGCACGCACCAGGTCGCCCGCATGGCGGAAGCCCTCCGCGAGGTCTGCGGGCGGCTTCGCCTTGGTCCCGCGGGCCCGCTCCTCCGGGTCCTCATGCGGGGCGTGCGCGTGGAGGTGGGCGATCGCCAGCGCGTACGTGGCCTGGTACCAGGTCGGGTTCCACTTCGCGGTACGCGCGGCGCCCACCCGCAGGCCCGGCCCCTTGCCCGCGCTGCGCTCCCGGGCCTCGCGCAACGCCTCGAGGCCTTCACCGAGTCGGGTCCCGTCCCCAGTCTGGGTCAGGATCTGGCCGAAGCGCAGCAGGGCTCCTGCGTTCTGGGGGTCCACGAACAGCGCGCGCCGCAGCTGGCGCTCGATCACCCCCGGGCCGCTGTCATGGGCGATGCCGAGGTCGGCCTCAAGCAGCCGCGCGTAGCTCTGCCAATCCCGGGTCCCGAGCACCTCGTCGGGATCCGCGTCCTTGCGGTGGGAGAGGATGCCGTGCACGGCCCACGCGGCCATCTGCGTGGGGATCGCCTTCTCCGCGCCGAACGGAAGCTCCGCTTCGTTCCGGAACGGGCCGAAGGCCTGCTGGCTCACCACGCGACCCTTCTCGTCGGAAAGGGCTAGCGTCGCCTCGAGCGTCGGCCCCGCTCCGCGGACGGCGCCCGAGATGTTGAGCCGTCTCTCCGGGCGCAGCAGCCGCACCAACGGGGCGAGGAAGCGGATCGGTGCGGGCAGCTCGTCCGCTGGCTCGGCCACCTCCGCAACCGACGCCGTCGGCGCTGTCACCCGGGTGATGCGGGGCACGGGCAGGGTGGCCGCCGAGATCGCCGTGACGAGTTCGGCTCGGAGCCCCGCCGCCGCTCCCGCCTCCCCCGATCCCAGGTCCGCGAACTTGCCGACCTCGAGCCGGATCGCATCATCGTACGCGTTGACCCCAAGCCTCCAGCCGAGCCACAGCGCGAGCAGCAGCGCGCCCAGGATGGTTCCCACCCGTCCGATGTCCGAGGCCAGGCTCTCGATCCGGTCCAGGCGCCGGGACGCTGGCGACGTCGCCAGGAGCTCGGGAACCGGAGGCACGAGCACGGGAGAGGCTGTCTTCTCGCCACCATCGCCCGCACCCGGCGCCGCCTTCGGCTCGGCTGGCTCGCCCGCCGCGTCCGGCTTCGGATCGTCGCCGGGTGCCCGGTCGGGCGTTGGCGCCTCGGGCTCCGGTACCGGCCTTCCGCCCGCGTTGGCGAACAACTCCAGGGTGAGGGCCTCCAGGGCAGTCTGCGCCGCCTCGCGGTGACCAGCTTCCGCCAGCCGACAGGCCAGCGCGAAGGGCGCGCCCTGGCCCCGGGTCGCGTCCTTGCAGCCGGTCGGTTGTGCGATGCGGGCGGGCGCCCCGACGAACCAGCTGAGCAGCGCCAACACGGCGAGGACGGCAAGCGCGGCCCCGACCCCCGCCGCGATCCTCACCTCGTTCCCCCGAAGCGACCGACGACCAACGGCGATCGGCCCGTCCCCGCCGTCGCCGTCATGGACTCGACGCGCACGCGGGCCGAGAGCCGGTCCTGGCGGATCTCCACGTGCTCCCGCAGCCGCAACAAGAGCCTCCCACCGACGGGCACGAGGTCGGCACGCAGGTGTCTCGCGTCCGGATTCTCGTCGAGCACGTCCGGGCCGAACGCGCGAGGCGGGATCTCGCGTTGGATCAACCGGACTTCGGTCGCGGGTTCGCCACCCTCCGAAGGATCCGAAGCGGGAAGCGGCCACGGCGAGTTGCTCCAACGCACCAGCACTTCCAGGGGCTCCGCCATTCCGGGCTCGCCGCCGACCAGCTCGACCTCCTCACGGATCCAGCTGCCCGCCTCCCAAGGCTGCACCCTCAAATGGTAGGCGATCGACACCGTCCAGCGATCCGCCGGCGTCGCGACTTGTTCGATCCGCAGCTCGACGTTGCAGACGTCAGGCATCCCATGCCAGTATGCAGCAAAGCGAAGTCCCGAGAAAGGATCAACGGTAGAGCGGAGGGAGCAGGGAATGGCGTGCACGCTGACCAGCAAGGCCCAGGTCCGGCAGATCATCCACTCGTACTATCGGAAGAACTACCCGGGCAAGACCATCAACGACGGCACCAAGCTCTCCGCGCTCGGCGCCTCGGGCACGCGCGCCGGGAAGGACCACACGAACATCGCGGCGCGCGTTCGGACGAGGGGCTGCTCGATCGCAGGCTTCACGCCCACGGCGTACGCGGGCTCCTCGACGGTGGGCACGGTCGTGTCGAAGGCGTGGACCGCCGTGCAGGCGAACCGGTAGCGATGCACCGCCTCGCACTCGTCGCCTTCCTCGGTCTCGTCGCGGCCTGGGCCCCGCAGGCCCGGGCGCAGGATGGAGAGCTGGACGAAAGGCAGGAGCTGGAGGCGCTCTACGTCGTGAAGCAGCAGGTCCTCGAGCAACGGATCCAGGACCTCAAGAAGGACGTCACCCGGCCCGAGGCGGAGCTCGTCGCGGCCGCGGCGAAGGCCTGGGTCCAGAAGGTCGAGGAGGACCAGCGGGGGTTCGAGACCAGTCTGGACGCGAAGATCGACGTGAATCTCCAGTGGTCGGAGGAGTCGGCGCGCGCGTGGATGGAGCGGGGGATCGACCTGCGCGGAGCCTTCGTCACGAAGGAGCATCTCGGGACCTGGATGTCCCGCCTGCATCCGGAGCTTCCGGAGGCCGAGATCGAGCGTCGCATCGCCAAGGTGCCCGAGTTCTACGAGAGCACGGAGCCCGGCTACGTCGCCACCGCCGACGACAAGATGCAGACGGCGTTCGACAACGTCTCAGGTGTGGCGGGTCGGCCGCCCTCCCCGGACGAGCTCGAGATCGAGACCGGTGTCGACGCCACGCAGACGAAGGTCTTCCTCGACGACAAGGCGGCCAAGGCCAGGAAGGCCAAGGAGGAGGCCGAGCGAATCCGGACGAACGGCGTCTTCCCGCGCCTCGCGCGGGGCGGGTTCCACCTGCGCGACCAGTTCTCGGCCGCCCAGGCCAAGGCCAAGCCCGCGCGCTTCTCGGTCACGAAGAGCTCGGGGGACGACACGGTCTACAAGGCGGACTTCGCCCTCATCTGGGGGGGCTTCGACCTCTACTCGTTGGACGAGGAAAGCCGCGCTTGGGCCGGCGTGCAGAAGTCGTGGTCGGTCGAGGCCCACGTCTCGAGCGACGACTCCGAGAGCGAGAACGCGGTGCGGTTCCGCCGAAGCTGGAACGTGCACTGGTCGGCGCCCTACTTCACGGCCCTCTCGTTGAAGCACGAGACCGACAAGGACTTCGACGTGCACAAGACCAGCGGGGAGCTGCTGGCCACCTGGGTGCCGGACTCGCAAGTGGGCCGCGACCTGTGCGCGCACCTCTTCTGCGGGGACGACAAGCGCCTGCAGTTCCGCTGGGAGCCCTGGCTGGGGGTCGAGGGCGGCTACACCTGGGACGACGGGGGCACCGACGAGGACGACGAGATCCTGCGCCTGCTGGGCCGCCTCCGTGCCGACTGGAGCATCGGCTACGTCGCGCACCAGCTGGGGTTCAAGTCGGTCACGCTCTTCGCGGAGAACACCTTCCGCTACCTGCCGCTGGAGGACGGAGACGACACCCACAACTTCTTCAGGGCCGGGCTCAACTTCAAGCTGAACGAGCACCTGAGCCTGACCTTCGACTACAAGAACGGCGAGGATGCACCGGCCTTCGAGGACATCTCCACCTGGGGCGCCGGCCTCGGCGTGAAGTTCTAGGCGCCCTTCAGATCCCGGGATCCACGCCGGTCAGCTCGATCGACAGGTCCCACAGGCGTCGGGCGGTCTCCGGGTCTCGGCTCGCCGCGTTCGGCTCGGGCGTCTCCTCGAAGGCGAGTTTCCGAACTACAAGCGGGTGCTGGCAGCCTGGCCCGTGTGCGTCCTCAATATTCGTCCGCGTTGATATTGCTCAGCTTTTCCGCCTTCCCCTACAACTCGTTCCGTGGATGATACACCCGACCGATTCCCAGATTCAGACTCGTTCTGCCCCGCGCGATCACGCACCCTCCGGCTCCCATGCGGTCCTTGGTCATCTTCGCGATTTCGATCCTTCGCAGCGCCCGCGCACTATTCCGGAGTCGCGAGGAACAGGCGATCGTCGAGCTTGCCCTCCGCCAGCAGCTTGCGGTCTACGCCCAAGATCGGCCGCGACCGCGACTGAGCCCACTGGACCGAACCTTCTG
>JAAETT010000125.1 GCA_024228115.1 bacterium | reverse complement strand
TGGAGCGCGAGACGGGACTCGAACCCGCGACCCTCGGCTTGGGAAGCCAGGTCTCGGAATCAGGCAAGGTCCTGAAACCAATAGGCTTTTCGTAACTCGCGTTCCCGGTGACATGTCGCAGGGCGTTGCAGCGAGTTGCAGGAGGTGGCAGTCGGACGACGTCTCTCTCGCAGCCTGACGCGGGCCTGGGCCCGTGCCCACCTTTCCGAAGGTTCCGTGGCGTCGATGCCGACCCCGATCGGGACGAAGCACGCGACTGTACCGGGATTCCGACGCTCATGAGGCAATACGAATTGCAAAACGTCATGCGAGCCCAGCGACGCCGTGGCTCCAAGTGGCGGAATGGGTGGGCCGCGGCGTAGCGAAATCCTACACGCGAAGGGGCACGACTCCACCAACCCGGATATCGTCGCGTCACCCGCCCAGGGCACAAACAACGCGTACCGCGGCCGGGCGCTCATGACGTTGGACAGCGCTCCCTGGGAGGCGGGATGGGGACAGGAGAATGACACGCGCTGGGAACGCAACGCTCGTTCTCGCCCATCTCATGCTTCTTGCTGCTCCAGCGATTCATGCCCAAGAGGGGTTTCGAGGCTGGGTAGGCCTCCACGGCTCGGAGCGGCATGGTTGGCTCGAGAACGAGAACCGCATCGGCGAATTATGTGCAGACGCAGCCGACCTCGGCGCCTGCCGCGCGGAGATGCTGGCTCCAGCCGTGGACGTGTACGCCCTGCACGCCGAGCCCAACGAGACGTCACCTCACCTCGGTGACCTACTCGTTCAGGCCACCCCCGGGCGCGGCCTCACCGTCCAATTCCGTGCGGCGAAGTCGGGAACCGCCGTCTCCTTCGTGCCGGACGTCTTTCTGCAAGACTGGGGCTACGGACCCTACTTCCATCAGACGATCGTCGAACAGGATGGAGATTGGTTTCAGCTTCCGCCCGATCCTTGGGATGCCCCGGTCTGGCTCCGCCGCGGAAGTGAGACCTCTCGTCCGTCCATCATCTACGTGCAGCCCCAGGACATCGTCGAGATCCAGGGCAAAGGGTTCTACGTGGTAGCAGTGGAGCCAGACGCGCTTCTGCTCAGAGCGGAGCAACCTGCCGACCTGTGGTGTCGGGAAGGGGATCCGCCACCACTCATCGCAGACGAGCCCACCCGCTATTCACGCGCCGACCTCGTTGACGCGAGGGGTCACCTCATCATGCGACCGAAGTACATGAAGGGCTGCTGACCCGCTTGGGGTGCATCGACCGGCTGTGCGTTCTCACAACTCGGTCTTGGCCACCTTTCTGCGGACTCCGAGCCGCCGGCGTACCGCAGGGCCCGTGAACCTTGAGGTTCCGGGAGACGGTAGGATCTTCCTCTTCCAGATCGGTCCGGTAGAGATCGCGCCGATTCAGCAATCCGGCGCCCTGCCCGCCCCTGGCGCAGACCTTGCGTCATATCCGGGGGCGCCTGATCGCGGCGCCCCTCCGCGACACGAGCGGGAGAAAGCATGACCGGGTAGATGGAACCAGCGGCCCGCGTTACCCAGGCAACCTGGAGCGAACCAGGAACACCTGGAACGCCAGCGACGCAAAGGCAAAGGCCCGACAGGCCAATCCCCTGTCGACCTCACGATTCCTGGAGCGCGAGACGGGACTCGAACCCGCGACCCTCGGCTTGGGAAACGCCTGGGACCCGCCCAGATTCTTCAAGAGTCGCAGCTAGTTGGAGCAATTCCGCGGACTTGTGGGTGGAGTCCGTTGGCCTCGCCTGGCCTCTTGTGGCCCGTTTTGAGGGGACTTTCGACGCGACTCCCCCCAGCAGTCCCCCCAGTCCGCGTACCGAGAGTCCACCCCCTTCCCAGTGCCAACGCCCTGGATTTCCGCATCGACGCCGGCGAACAACGTTGGCGCTGGAACTACGCGGCCCAGGTGCTCGCGGCCTGGGCTACGCGGCCCGAGGTGGGAGAGTCGAAGGTATCGGACGGAGCGGGGAGCCGGTCTCCTTGATCATTTCCGGCTGTGCCTGTGGCCATGACGATGGGCGATGCGACGGTCAGGCAGGAGCCTGCTTTGAATCGGCTTGAGTGCCGAGGCGAGGTAGGATGGGTCCGCAGAGACGAAGCAGTAGATGGACTAGACGCCGGAGGGACAATGGATCAGAGCAACATCGACCTTCTCTACGTCTTGTACGTGATGCTGATGCTTCCGCCCGCGTGGCGAATTTTCGCGCGCACTGGATTGGGTGGCCCTATGTCGCTGACGATACTCATACCTGCGTTCGGCCCTTTCTTGGCAGCGGCCATCTTGGCTTTCGCCGAATGGCCCAGTGCTTCGCGGAAGGCTGCGGCAGCCGAGGGGAAGTGATGCTCAGGCTCTGGTTTCCTGAGTTGTTGGTCATCGTCTTCATTGTCCTGCCTACCCTGGCGGTCCCAGTCTGGCTTTGGTCTCGAATCGCTTACAAAGCGGGCTTCGCCAAGCCGTGGGGCTTTTTAGCGATCGTTCCGTTTGCAAATCTAGTCGTCATCTGGCTCTTTGCCTTGGAGAGATGGCCTGCGGAGTCTCGCCAAGAAGAGGTCCAGAAGACCGGAGAAACAAGTGGCGATTCGACCTCGAGCCGCCGAGATAACACGCGCATTCGGTTGGAGCACTTGGAATCTCTCTTAAGGGATGGCCTGGTGAGGGAAGAGGAGTACCAACAGAAGCGCCAAGAGATCCTCCGGGACCTCTGAGGCTTCAGGCTCTTCGGCTGGCACGGCTGGCACTGGTCTTGCGCGGCCCAGGTACTGGCGGCATGGCCGGGG
>JAAETT010000124.1 GCA_024228115.1 bacterium | reverse complement strand
TCCTCGGCCACTACAGCCGAAGTTGCGATCGAAGCTAACCGTGCGAAAACAAGGCCGTCAAGAGAGAAACGCAAAAAAATCAAGATGATGGAGGTCCAAGCTGCGGGCGTTCGGAAAAAAACGCCGCGAACTCGGAAGTGCCGAAGGACTCTCGGCGGTCCTGATCCGCAGAACCCGGACAGTTCCACGGTTGACGCTGAGCGGCAGACTCCCTATTCATCCCCGCTCTTCCGGATCTCGAGGAGCCCGCGTGGGTAGCGTCATCAAGAAGCGCCGCAAGAAGATGCGCAAGCACAAGAAGAAGAAGCTCTTGAAGCGCGCGCGTCACAAGCGCAAGCGATAAAGTCCGCTTTCGGCGCTCGATACGAGCTTTTCGTGTTCTGCAGCCGCCGCTCTACGCCAGCCAGTCACGTCTCAGCGGGGCTGAGCGGGCCTTGGCTTGGGCCGGTTTCAGCCGGTCGCGTCGTGGTCAGGCGGCCTGTTGGACCGGGAAAGCCCCCGGTCGCACCCATGAGCGGCACACGCGCCCGAGTAGCCTGTTGATGGGGTGCCGACGCGGCAGGAATGTGAGCACCGGTGCCCGTCGCATGCCGAGGTTCTGGAGCTCGCTGAGCATCTCCTCGTTGCTGGGGTCGATCATCAGCCCCCGACGGAGATAGCGGATCGCCTCGGCCTTGAATCCGAACGCCAGGTGAACGCGCGAAAGGTTGTGATAGAGCTCCGGGTTGAAGAACTCCTCTTTCGCGGCCGAACGGCAGAGTTCGAGCGCCCGATCGAAGCGTCGATCCACCAGCGCCAACCCCAGGCCATAGAACGACCGATAGCGTGGGTTTGCCTGATCGAGGTTGTGGGCATTCCGGAAATGCTCGAGGGCATCGGCAAATTGCCCCGCTGCAAGCAGATCCCGGCCCCGTCTGTATTGCTCCTCGGCGGTCACGGACACGTCGTCTCCTTCGTCCATGGGTGAACGCCGGGTGACCGGGCTCACGCTTTGGACATGTGACGACCTTCTAGGCAAGTCTCGTGCCCAGTATCGGCAACCGGCAGCTCAGCGTGCAGCGCCCCACTCCGGCTCGAAAATTCCGGCCGGGGATCAATTGTGGCCGCTTCCCCACAGTACCGTGTTCGTAACAGGGAGATACGAAATCGTACCCGGGGCGGCAGTGCTAGTACTCGATGATCTCGAGGATGTAGCGCTTCTTCTCCTTGCCACTGGCTGCAGCCATCAGGGTGCGAATCGCCGAAGCGTGGGCACCGCCCTTCCCGATCACTTTCCCCAGATCATCCTTCGCGACCCGCAGCTCGAGGACATGAGCATGGTCGCCGACTACTTCCTTGATCTGGACCTCTTCGGGTTTGTCTACGAGAGAATGGACGATCGCCTCGATGAGCTGCTTCATTAGTCCTCTCCCAGCATCGGAGCCTGCGTTCTGCACCAGCCACGCAACTCGGAGCGTCGTGCGTGATGCGCTGATTGTACGCCCTCCGCCGGATCCGCTGCTATTGGAAACGCGGTTTTCGGGGGTCTCCACGGCCCTGATTGGGGTTTCTTCCAATCCATGACCTACAGGAGAGCCGTAGAGGGCGGGAAGGCGGGAGGGATCACCCTCCCCCGGTCACGGTGCTGATGGGCCCTTGCCCGCCACGGCGCCGGGACCGGAGTCGCCAGCACGGAACGGGCCAGGCGCAGAGAGCTGCCGACCGCCCGGCCGAGCCCCTCCTTCTTCGCCTGGCGTCCGAGCAAATAGGGCGAAAAACCACCCGCAACGACGAGCCGGTGCACGTCGAGCAGCCCGACCCAGCACTGGAAACGATCTCGTTCGAGCCCGGCAGCCGCATCGAGAAGCGACGCATAGGCGCCGCTGCCAGGCGCGTTTCTTCGGAGTTGGAGGGCAAGATCCATCCGGCCCATGGATTTCCAGACGACCCCGCCAGCGTCGCGCGCCTCGAAGCCAAATCCTCGTGCCACGTCCCGCACCTCGAGCTCCACCTCGGCTGGCAGCGCCAGCTCGAGCGGGCCGATCGGCCGCTCGCCGGGATCGTGATGCACGGGTGCCGACCCGCGTGCGAGCGCCCAGGGCCCGCGCGGCACGGCGGAGAGCCCGCGATCCTCCAGCACCGAAAGCAGCGCTTCTCCCACATCCATGGCAACGAGATTCCGCCGCAGCGTGGTGAAATAGGCTTGACGGCAGAGTCCCACGAAATCAATCGGCAGCTCTTCACCGAGGAGACCTTCTTCGAGGGCGGGATGGAGGAATGCAGCCACCCGATGGCGCATCACCGAGCGGACCAGAAGCTCCTCATCCGCCCCGCCCCGAATCCGAAGCTGGGCGCCTGAAGATCCACCGGTGTTGCCAACACCTCTGTCTAGAGCCCGGCGCAAGAGCCGCACGAGAACTTGTCTTGCGCTGTATCGCGAATCCGTGGTGCCCTCTGTCATGGCGCCCTCCCGCTCGAGACTCCAGCGTTTGCCGGATCTCCCCTGGGGTTTCGGCCCAGGGGACTCGGGACTTGAGTGAGGGAAATCACCGAGTGCACGGGAAGTTGCCCAACGCACCTGCATCCCCGCGGGCACGCAGATCCCGGGAGCGGCGGAGCCGCAAGAATTTCGATAAAACGGGGGTCGAATGGACTCCATCGGCATGCGCGGCGAGCCGCAACCTTCCTTTCACCGTCCAGGACGACTGCCCGTCTAGGGGTGCCCGCCAGGCCCCCACAGACAGGGGGCCCGGCTTCATGGCCACCACCCACCAGGAGACGACAAGGATCCTCCGTCGGCTGCTCGCGAGCGGCATGACGGTCAGGGCGGAGCGTCTGCTTGGCCGTATGCGACCCGCCGATCGCGGCCCTGTGCTCTCGGCGCTGACACCCGTCGAGATTCGAACGGTGGTCGATCTTCTCTTCGAGGGGCACCGTGCGGCCAGCACCCTGATCGAGCTGCCTCCGGAGCTGCTGCCCCAGGTCTTCGACGCCCTCGGCGACGAGCGACTGGCGCAGATCCTCTCCCGCCTCGAGCTCGACGACATGGTCGAGTTCGTCGAATGGCTCGACCCGGAACGGCGCGATCCGATCGTCTCGCTCCTGCCCGAGGGCGCTCGCGAGGAGCTGCGAAAATCCGAACTCTACCCGCCGGATAGCGCCGGCCGGGTGATGACGACCCGCTTCGTCGCCCTCGACAAGAACATGACCGCCGAGGAGGCGATCGAACGCATCCGCGCCACCGGCGCCGCCGACGACGAGGCGATCCTCTACCTCTACGTCATCGACGACAAATCCCACTTGTTGGGCGTCGTCCCGCTGCGCAGGCTCGTCGCCGCAAGTCCGGAGCGCCGCTGCGCCGAGATGATGGTCACCGAGCCGGTTTCGGTCCCCGCCACCGCCGACCAGGAAGAGGTCGCGCAGTTGGTTGGCCGCTACAACCTGCTTGCGGTTCCGGTCGTGGACGACGAGCAGCGCATTCTCGGAGTGATCACCGTCGACGATGTCATCGAGGTGATCAACGAGGAGGCCACCGAGGACATGTACCTCATGGCGGGCCTCTCCGACGAAGACCGGGTCTTCAGCCCGGCCCATCACGCCATCCGCAAGCGGCTCCCCTATATGCTCATCAACCTCTGCGCCCTGTTCTTGGCCGCCTGGGTCGTCGGGCTCTTCGAACGAACCCTGGAACAGGTCGTGGCGTTGGCGTTCTTCATGCCGCTGGTGGCCGGCATGGGTGGCAATGGCGGCATCCAGTCCCTCACGGTCATCACGCGCGCAATTGCCCTTGGCGAACTCGAGTTCTCGAGCGGCGTTCGGGCCATCGCCAAGGAGGTGAGTGTCGCCGTGGTGATCGGCGTCGTCACAGGTGCGATCAGCGGCCTGCTTGCCTACATGTGGCAGGGCAGCCCATACCTGGGCGCCATCTTGTTCGTGACGATGATGGCCACCATGGCGGTCGCAGGCGTGCTGGGCGCGGCCGTCCCGTTGATCCTGAAGGCGCTCGGCCAGGACCCGGCCGTCGGTTCGGGCGTATTCGTCACCACCCTGACGGACATCTTCGGTTTCGTGGCATTCCTCGGCCTCGGAACCATGATGCTCGATCGCCTCGCCTGAAAGGCGGCTGGAACCGATCGATCAGGCGCCGTACGTCCTGGCCAGATAGGCCACGATCTCGTCGGATTCGAACATCTCCGCGCCAGTGTTCGGATCCAGCAGCCACGGAACCTGCATCTTTCCCGACCGTTCCACGAATGCTTCGCGGCTGGGACTGCCCTTGGCCACGTTGTGCAACTGGTACGGAAGCTCCAGGCTGGACAACTTCTCCCGCGCGATGCGACAAAACGGCGAGGCCTCGAAACTCCAGAGTTCGAGCGGCTGCTCGGGAGCCTTGGAGGGCTCACGGCGCATCCCCAGCGTTCCGCGTGCCGCGCTGGCGAGCGATGCGCTGAGGTTCGTGACCGGACCCAGCTTGAGCAGAAGCGGAGGTGAACCCGTGCCGTAGTTCTCGTACAGGTAGTCGATGATGTCGTTGGATTCGTACATCTCGGTGCCCGTATTCGGATCGACGAGATAGGGAAACATCGCGCGGCCGCCTCGCTTCACCGCCTCCGGGCGATAGCGTTCTCCTTGCTTGGGGCACGGCAGGATCCGCGCCTCGAGATCGAGGGCGGAGAGCGCCTCGCGCACCTTGCGACAGAAGGGGCAGTTCTCGAACTCGTAGAGCTCCAGAGGCTGTGCCGGACGCGGACCAAGCGGGCCGACGTTCATGCCGGCGGCGCCCCGAAACAGCGTGGAGGCCAGGGACAAGCCGATATCGAGGTTCCGGTTCACACGCGATTCTCCGCCGACGCAAGCTAGAAGAAGTACTCGACCAGACCATAGACGAGAGCCTGGGCTTCGCCGAACTGGGAGCGACTCGGCCCCGCGAAGAGCTGCGCGCCGATGGTGATTTCCACCGCGTTGAAGCCCGTGAAGGAGACGGACGGGAAGAAGGCCGAACTCCCGCCGTTCCAATCGTAGAGGACCAACAGGCTGCCGTTCACGGTCGACATCAGATCGGTGGAGAGCTGAACGCCCGTCGTGTGGCGGGCATTCGAGACCACACCGCTCCCGCCGAAGCGGTTCGACGAGACCGGTTGCACCAAGGGCGCGAAGGGCCCTTCGGTTGCTTCGAAGAGCGGGAGGAGTGTGCCCGCTTCGCCCTCTCCGAAGCCCAGCGCATTGCCATCGTAGAGATGCTCGACCAGAAAGTAGACGCCATTGCCGACATCGAAGTTGTAGTCGAGAGAAACGACGATCTGCCAGAAACGATCGAGCTCCCGGGGTGCGTCCCAGCCGATCTCCCAGACATCCCGTTCCGGATTCGTGTAGACCGCCTCGACCCGCCAGGCGGCATCGCCCAGATTCCCGGCCAGATCTGCGCCGAAGGTGCGTGCCTGCTCGAACACGCCCGCCATCATGCCGATATCCGTATCACGCACGACGCCTTCGAAGCGAAGCGCATAGCGAGCATCGTCACTGCGGGTGCCGGGTGCGTAGACGACCTGCAGCGAATCGAAGTCGGAGATCAGCCAGCGTGCCTGCACGGCGTCGATCCCCACGGACTGATCCGATTCGATTGCCAGGGGACCGATCGCATTGAAGCGATCGATCGGGTTCCACAGCCTGCCTACGCCCCAGGGAATCCGCTGCCGACCGACGGTCAGCTCCACATGCTCGCCTTCGTAGCGCACGAAAGCCCGATACAGCAGGTGCCGCCAGCGGCGATGAGAAGCGTCGTCCTTGATTCCGAAGGCGTGGATCTCATCTTCGAGGCCGAGGAAGGTATCTGGCTGGCTGTCCGCGCCGCGACCGAAGCGGTCGAGAATTCCAACGCGCAGCTCGTGATCGTAGACGAACGTCCCCGACCAGCCGCTCCCGGCATCGACGTCGAGCCGCTGGCGAAGCCGGGTAAGGCTCTCCCAGACATCGCGATCACCCACGACCTGAAAGGCCGGACAATCTGGAAACAGCTCCGCGAGGGCACAGCTCGGGCCGGCCGCGAGAGCATGCTCCCTGAACCGGGTTGCGTCCGTTCCGTTGCTCGTCGTGATCAGCTCCCGAATGGATCCGCTCCACTGCACGGAACGTTCGCCGGAACGCCACAACTCGATGGCCGACGCGGGCGCCACCGGGAGCAGGATCGCGACCAGAGCGATCGTTCGAGCCACGCATCTCATGCGGCTTTGCGCTCATCGTCGACGACCTGGCCGTCGCGCAATCGGACGGTTCGCCGAGACTTCTCGATCACCAGCGGATCGTGGGTAGAGAAGAGGAAGGTGACGTGGTGCCGCTGGTTCATCTCCTGCATCAGATCGAGGAGCGTTTCGGCGGTCTTCGAATCCAGGTTGGCCGTCGGTTCGTCGGCCAGCACCACCCGTGGGCGGCTCACGATCGCCCGCGCCACGGCCACCCGCTGCTGCTGGCCCCCGCTCATCTCCAACGGGCGCTTGTCCGCCATGTCGCCCAGCCCTACTTCAGCCAGCATCGCCATGGCGCGCTCCTGGCGCTCTGCAGCATGCACACCTTGCAGCTCCATCACGAACTCGACGTTCTCCCGCGCGGAGAGCACGGGAATGAGGTTGTAGGCCTGAAAGATGAATCCCAGCTTCTGCAGCCGGAGGTGGGCAAGTTCAGCCGATGAAAGCGCGCCCAGATCCTGGCCCTCCAGACGGATCACTCCGCGAGTCGGCACATCGAGCGCACCGAAGAGGTTCAGCAGCGTCGTCTTGCCCGACCCGCTGGGCCCGGCAAGCGCCGTGAACTCGCCCTCGCCGATGCTGAGGTTCACGCCTTGCAGGGCGACGGTTTCCACCCCCCGCGTCTCGTACACTTTGGATACATCGGTCGCTTCGAGCATCAGGACTCCTAGACGTGGCGCACGGCTTCGGCCGGCCGAATACGTACGGCACGAACCGCGGGCCACAAACTCGCGAAAATTGCGGTGAACACTGCGATGGCCAGGGGTTGCGCTAGATCGCTGCTGCGCACCACGGGCACGATCACCGGGGACATCCCGTACGCATCCAAGCCGTCGGCCCAGGCTGAGAGATCGATGCCGTCTGAGAGCGCCCAGACACCGAGCAGCCCGACGACCAGCCCGAAGGCCACACCCACGAGGGTCAGGATCAGCGACTCCACCATCAGTGAGGCCACCAGCCGGGCCGGAGGCATGCCGAGGGAGAGCACGATGCCGATCTCACGAATGCGCTCGTAGAGGGACATCAGCAGCACGTTGGCGATGCCGAAGGCCATCGCAATGAAGATGGCCGCGTACATGATCCAGCCCATCTCGTCGAAGATCTTGATCATCGAGACCAGCATGGGGCGCAGCTCTTCCCAGGTTTGAACCTCCAACTCTGCACCGAGCCGCTCTTGGAGCCTCGCGGCCAGGGCTTCGAGCTGTCGATCGTCGTTCGAGACGATCACGACCTCAGAAATTGCCTCGCCGATGCCCAGCAGACGCTGGGCTTCTCCGATCGGCAGGAAGACCGCACCTTCGTCGAGTTCCCGGGAAGGCGTGCGGAACAAGCCCGCGACCCGGTAGGCCTCGCCGGTCAGATCCCCCGATACGTCCTGCACGGAGAGCACGACCTTGTCGTCCACTCCCACTTGCAGGCGATCGGCAAGCCGCTCGCCGATCAACACGCGGCGGGGCTCATCGCCCAGGAAGCCACCCTGGGTGACGGATTCATCGATCACCGACACCTCTGCTTCCCGCAGAGGATCGATCGCCACCAGCCGCACGCCTGCGCTGGCTCGCGGCGACGAGACCAGGCCTTCGTCGCGCACGCGCGGTGCCCAGGCCACCACCTCGGGCAGATCCGCCACGAGCTCCGGAGTCACGCCCTGATCCGGCTCGATACGGAACTCGATGCCCGGCTTGGCATCGTAGCCCCGCCCATGAACCTGCACGTGGCCGACCTCGGTACGAATCGCCGAGGCCACCATCTCGAAGATCATTCCGTAGTTCACGGCCATCGCAACGATGGTCGCACCCAGGCCGATGGCGATGGCCGACCCGACGATCAGCGTTCGGCGCGGATTCCGTCCGACGTTGCGCCAGGCCATGCTCCAGGTCACGGGCCGAAGGAGTGCCTGCATGAAGCTGCGAAGGAAACGCGGGATGCTGCGAAGGAAACCCAGGAAGCTGCGAAGGAAACCCGGTGCCGCCATCACAGGCTCCTCAGGGCGTCGACCGGGCGAGCACGGCTCGCCTTCAGCGCGGGATAGAGGGCGGCCAGGGCGGCCACGCCGAGAATCGTGATCATCGATCCGATCGGATTCAGTGGCTTCAGTTTGAACGTGATCACGGGCTCCATCGCGATGAGCTGGGCGGCTCCTTGTAGATCTTCCGACATGGGAATCGGATGGCCCTGGAAGTAGAGCACCACGGGAATCGCCAGCGCCAACCCGACGATGAGTCCGATGCCCGCCAGCAACATCGACTCCATGTAGACGACACGAAAGATCGACCCGGGCCTGAGACCCAGCGCGAGCATCACTCCGAGCTCCCGGGTGCGCTCGAGCACGGACATCAGGATCGTGTTCAGGATGCCGAAGGCGACCACCACGACGAGGATCGCGAGCATGATGTACATGCCTGCGTCGTCGATGAAGATGAACTGCTTCAGCTCTGGCATCACCTCGGCCCAGGTGTGCAGCTCCAGCTCCTGGCCGTCGTTCTCCGCGAGCAAGCCTTGAAGATCGACCTCGAGGGCATCGACGTGGTCGGCACTCTCCGCCAGCACCGCGATCTCCGAGACCCGATCCCCGTAGGCGAAAAAAGCTTGCGCGTCGGGCAGGGAGATCACCGCCAGAACGCGTTCCAGAGCTGGCTCGGGCAGATGAAGGGTACCGACGACACGGAAGAGGTCGTACGCTGTCTCCATCGAGTAGGCAACGGAGTAGAGCAGGAGTTCGTCCCCGAGTTCGGCTCCGAGATCCTTGGCCAGGCGCTCGCCCAACACGATGCCTCGGCCTTCTCCGTCGACGAATACGCCGGAAGCCAGCCTGGCGGGAAGGCTCGAGACGGTACCCTCGCGCTGTGGGTCCACACCGAAGACCGCCACGCCATGGGTCGACGAGCCCTTCGACGCGAGCCCGAAGCCGACGACCCGGGGTGCCACACCGAGCGCGCCCGGCACACCTTCCAGCTGCGCCAGAAGCTCTGGATCCAGGTCGACGAATTGCTCCAGGGTCCGCTTCTTCAGGTAGTCCTTGCCGGAGACCTGCAGGTGCCCGGAATGGATGCGTACCCCGTCCTCGATCATCTTCTCGTGCATTCCCGCGGCCATCGCGACGAATACCACGACAAGGAAAACCGCGAATACCGTGGCCGCCACCGTGAGACCGGTCCGCCGCAGATTGCGCCCGATGTTGCGCTTGGCCAGACGAAGCTCGAGGCTCAACGGCTCCCTCCACGGGTCAGATGGCGTTTCGTGAAGATCGCGTCGTCGAAATCTTCATCGAAACGGATCTCGTGGATTTCGATGCCGGTCTCGTGGCCCGTCTTCTCCAGGGGAACCATCGACCACTGATGGGGATACGGACGCCCGGAAACCTCACGAATGTCCGAGAAGCGCATCTCTCGGAGCCTCTCGCCACGCTCGTCGAAGAAATCCTGACGCAGCGGTGCCGAGCGTTCGACATCGACCCAGGTGAGGATCCTCCCCCAGACGACCGGCGCATCCTCGTGAGGCACGTACTGCAGGACGTAGGCACGGGCGCTCGCGCCCTTGGGATCGATTCCCAACAGCTCGTGGTCATAGTCATCGAGCTGGCTCGATTCACGAACGAGATCGTCGTTGCTGAAGTCGCTCCCCATCCAGCTCTGCAACATCATCGACGGTGGGATACGCAGGGTGCGCTCGACTCGCGGGATGTAGTTCCACATGTTCGGATGGAGCTTGAGGAAGCCCATGCCCTTGTCCTTGGGCGGCCCGAGAATGCGGATGAACGAGCGCTTCTCGGGGCGATCATCCCAGGCCTGGAAGCTCACTCGGCGTGACTCCGGAAGCCTCGGCGACGTGATCGTCATCGTGGCTTCCATGTAGCTGGTATTGCCCCGGAAAATGTCTTCGACGCGCTCGGCGATCTGACGGCCGGTCACGCCCTCGGGTGCCGGTTCCAGGTTCTCCTGGGCGATGACCTCGCTCGCCACGAAGCCACCTAGCATCCACACCAGCGCAAGCAGAACCCTCATTCGACCAACCCCCCTTTCAAGATCAACATGACACCCGGCCATTGCGCAAGCGGATCGAACTCGCTGTCGACTGAAGCCTGCAGCAAGATGCCCTCGATCATGCCGATCAACAGTGTTGAGACGGGCGCCGGGGGAAAACGCTTCAACTCGCCCCGCTCCATGGCCCGCTCGAGCAAGTCTCCCAGCTGTTTCCGACTGCGTCGGTAGAGCCCCGCGAGACGGTCACGGGCCGCCGGATGCGCAAGGAATTCGACCCAGGCACGCACCATGCCAGCCTCTCCGAGATACGTGCGGAAGGCCAGTTCACCGCCGCCAGAAATGACGTCCAGGAGAGGACGATTCCCGTCATCGAGCGCTTCCCAACCCTCGAAATACGCATCGGCGAAGGTGTCGAAGAGAGCCAGAAACACCTCTTCCTTGCTCTCGAAATGCCAGTAGAGGCTGCCCTTGGACAAACCGGAAGCGCGCACGAGGTCGTCCATGCTCGCCTTGTGATAGCCAGACTCCGTGAAGCAGTGCAGCGCGGCTTCGAGGATCTGGGCACGTCGCACCTCACGGGGCGCGCGAGTACGGGGCGGGGAGCTGGATTCGATCATGAACTGACTGGTCAGTCTAGAAGAATTCCGGAATTGCGCAAGACCCGGCTCGATGGTGAACTTCCCTTCCCGGAGGAATCGAGAGATGAAACGAGCGATCGTGGTCTGGATGGTGTTCGTCGCGGCCGGCGGGCTGGCGGGTGTGGCAGCGGCCGAAGGGTTGGGCGAATGCCTCGATGCGACGAACCTCCCGCGTATTGCTCGCGTCCTCGATCCCGGGGGTCGCATCGTCTACGCCCGAGTCACCCAACACGATGATGGGCACATCACACACGCATCGACCGTCGCCGCTGCTTCCGCCCCACTTGCGGAGGTCTTCGATCGCGCGGAGGGGCGCGGTGGTCAGGAATTCCTCGTCTCGGACGACCGGGTGTGTGCGGTGGTCGACCTGCCCGAAGCGGACATCGACGCCGAGCGCCGGGTCATCGTATCGACCGGGCTGAACTACGCGGCACACGCCGAGGAGGCTGGCGGAGGAGATGTCTTCTTGTTCCCGAAGCCCGCAGCGCCAACCCCGCCCTACGCACGCGTCCATGCTCCCGCCGGAGTGACCCTGCTGGACTACGAGGTCGAACTCGCATTCGTGCTGCTCGAGGACATCGATCCGTTCGACCCACCTTCGCGCCATGCACTCCTGGCAAAGAGCGCCTTCTTCTTGTCGAACGATGTCTCCGATCGCGAAGCCATCATTCGCAACGCAACCCTTTCCGGCCTCGGCACCGGCTTCGTCGAGGCGAAGGGGCAGCCCGGTTTCATGCCGGCCGGACCCTGGATGGTGCGCGGCAGCGAACTCTTTGCAGCGGTTCGTGCTTGCGGCGCCGATGGCCTGGGCCTGCGCCTCTGGGTTGGCGACGAGGTCGAGCCGAGACAGGATGCAAGTACCGCCCGGATGGTTCTCCAGCCTGACGAGTTGATCGCGCGTATCGGAACCTGGATCTCCGAGCACGGACGTCGCACACCCATGCCCTTCATGCGAGAACAGGACGAGCATTTCTATCCCTTTGCGGTGGATGACGAGACACCGAAACTCCCGGCCGGCAGCATCATTCAGACAGGAACACCGGAAGGCGTGGCGCTCCATGCACCCAGTCCGATGGGCGTTGCGCTGCGAGGCCTCCTACACCTGCGCGGCCCCTTCGAACAATTCCTCGTCGAAGAGAAGGCCCGGGTTGCGGCCGGAGGAACGCACTATCTCGCCCCGGGCGACGTCGTACGCGCGAAGATCGACGGACTCGGAGCCCAGGCGTTCGAGATCGGTCAGCCATGCGAACGGGCGGGCTCCCATGCCTGCACGACGAAAGACGGATCTTAGTCGCGCACCCGCCCTCGGACGGATCGCTGCTTCATGGAGGCCATGAAGGAGGACCGGTCACTTCGCTTTGGGCACGTGCCTCCGCCGTTGCCAACCGCCCTCATCCCAGTGGAGTTCCTCGAGCGGCCAGTGGTCGCCGTCCAGTTCGAGGGTGCGAACGCTCTGCTTGCCCTGCAGATCGACGGTTCGAAGCCGAACCGAATCGCCTTCGGCTTTCTCTGCGACGGCTTCGAGAAACGCGTCGAGGCCCGCGACGGGGACGCCGTCTACCGCCACGATCCGGCGCGTAGCCGTCACCCCGTAGCGATCTGCCGGCGAGCCGCGCCAGCGGCCTGCCACATAGACGCCGCTGCGTGGCAGGCCGCGCTGCCAGGCCAGTTCTTCCGGCGGATCCTGCAGCAGCGCTCCAGCCCACAACAGGGTGCGACGTGTCCCGTTGGTCGCACGAGATGTCGTCTGCACCTGAAGCTCGATTCGTTTGCCGCGGCGAAGGATCGCGAGATCGACCGCCTCGTCGCGTGCCGCGCTCTCCAGCTCTCGGAAGCGGGTCACCGGTTCGCCATCCGCCGCCAGGATCAGATCTCCCGGACGCAACAGCTCGAATGCTGGCGTGCCGTGCGCCACCCGGGCGATCCCGAGCACGCGACGCGAGGCCGGATCGTGGCGGGTCAGGCGCTCCGCATCTTCATCGGAGAGCCCCATGCTTCGGGCGCGGGCAAGCGGCGCCTGGAAGAGTTCGACCCCGAGACTTCTCCAGGCGAGCGGCTCGCCTCGTTGCAAGGGCCGGATCAGGTCGATCAGATGGTGGCTCGGAAGGCCGGCGAAGAACGAGCTGACCTCCCCTCGGTTCTGGGTCGAGAAGGAGGCCCAGAAGGCCAGCACCCGGCCCCATCGATCTGTGAGCACACCGCCGATGCTAGGCAGGCGCTCGGCGACGACGACCAGTTCGGAGTTCGTCTCCCGAAAACGGGGCGCGACCGGGATCGGTACTGTCGGGGGGTCGACCCTCGAGACCTGGGTGCGCGCCGAGAGCACTTGCTGACGATTCGTCATGGCGACGAAAGTGACCGCATCGCCAGCCTCCAGCTCCACATCCCGAAGGCGCGCGCTGCGCACCGGGGTATCCCCCAGGAGCTCCGGGTCGTAGCGAACCAGGGCCAGGTTGTGGGCGGGATGAAAGCCCACCACGACGCCCGGCACCTCGACGGAGCCACCGAAGGTGAGCCGGACGTCACCGAGGGTGACGGGCACGGTATCCCGATCTACGACGACGAGGCCCTGATCCGCATCCACCACCAGCCCGGCGCCGCTGAAGGCCCTGCCCTGCACACCATCCACGGCATAGGGAACATCGAAATTCACCAGGGCAAGGGATCGCGCTGCCAGTTGCGCAGCGAAGTTGCCATTCGTCTCCAGGGAAGCCGTGGCGGGGCGAAGTGGCCCGGGGAGAGGCGGATCTGCAGACTCCTGGCAACGGAAACGTCCGGCCGCATCGTCGCGGCGGCAATGGCGCATGGGGAACCACTTGCGATCCATCGTCACGACGGCCAGAGAAGGCGTGCGCGCGGCAGCCAGTGCGAAGTAGCGCACCTGAAAGCGCTCCCCATCGGCAAGCCCTGACAGCTTTCGCTCGAGGCTCTTGAGATCTTTCACTGGCTCGCCCGCAATCTCCGTCAGGACGGTGTGACCAGGCACCCCGGCGCGGGTGAATGCGTAGCCCCGTGAAGCCAGGTAGACGCCGCCCAGCGGCACACCGAAGCCCCGAGCCAGCTGATAGGAAAGCGGGTGAAGCACGGCGCCACCAACCTCGAGATAGGCATCGGGCGTGATGGCGTGCAGATCCTGCACGGGAAGTTCGAGATCGAGATGTCGGCCTCCCCGCTCCACACTCACCTTGACGGTTTGACCGACTGCGCCGTCCATCGCGTGTTCGAGGGAAATGAAGTCCGCCACCGGACGACCCTCGAGACCGACCAGGATGTCACCGAGTTCGAGAACGCCATGAGCCGCGCTCCCGGGCACCATCTCGCGTACAACGAGCAGCCCGGTCCCGCGCGGAAACCGCTGGCGAAGCTCGGCTTCGGTGCTGGCCGCCAGGCCGAGTCGCCTCAATTCGTCATAGGGCTCGTGGACGAACACCGTCTGCAGCGTACCCCGGGCAACCGGCTCACCGGCCTGGATCGCACCAAGGGCACGCACGACGCGGTCAAGGGGGAGAAAGAAGCTCGAGGCGGCGGCCCTGCTACCGCCAGCGTTCAGCGCAATCACCCGTCCGGCTCGGTCGATCACCGGCGATCCGGAGGAACCACCGGAAGAACTGGACGCCGCCTGGTAGTAGAAGGTGTTGAAATCGTTGTAGCGGCCTCGTCCGTACACCGGTGCCGGACGATCGAGGCGTGCCAGGGTGCCGTCGAGGATCGAGAGCTTCTCGCCCGCATCGTTCCCGATGACCCGGATATCCGTACCGACCCTCGCAGCTTCCGGTGCCAACGGCAGCGCAGCGACCTCCATGAAGCGCACGTCTTCCGGATCGAACCGGAAGAAGCCGAAATCATGAACCGGATCCCGGTAGATCGGCCGGATCCGTACCTCTTCGTGATTCAGGAACACGGCATCGGCCGAGACCGGTCCGGGATGCACGACGTGGCGATTCGTCAGGATGATGCCACGCTCGGCGTCGACCACGAAGCCGGTCGCCACCGAAAACGAGGACGCCTCGGTATCGAAGGGCCGATTCGCCGCGACGCGAAGCACGACCACGCTGCGAGCGGCGCGCTCGACGGTCGCCTCCCAGCGAGCATCCTCGGCGGCTCCCACGGGAGCCGCGATCAGCAGGAAGAGGAAGAATGCCGCCAGCGACCTCGTGGGGGAAAAGCTCAGGCGCCCGCTCCGAGGCCCGGCCCGACGCGCTCCAGATACTGCTTTACGTACTTGCCCAGCACGTCGGCCTCGAGGTTCACTCGTTCTCCCCCGGAGAGACGCCCGAGCGTCGTCACATCGAGGGTGTGCGGAATCAGAGCGACATCGAAGCCCTCGGCCTCCACATTCACCACCGTCAACGAGACACCATCGATCGTCACCGATCCCTTGCCGACCAGCAGCCCGGCAAACTCGGCGCTGGTATCGATCCGGAGCCGCACATCACTGCCGTCGCGCTCGAGCCCGCGCACTCTTCCTGCCTCATCCACATGTCCTTGGACGATGTGGCCATCGAAGCGGCCATCCGCGCGCATCGCCCTTTCGAGATTCACCGCATCTCCCACCTGGAGATCGCCCAGGCTCGTACGCGCCAGGGTCTCACGAATGGCGTCGAAGCCGATGCGCTCTTCACCAAAGGCCGCCACCGTGAGACAGGCCCCGTTGACCGCGACGCTATCTCCCATGCCAACTTCAGCCGCCAGGCCAGGCTCGGCGATCTCCAGACGAACATGCTCGCCACAGGGCGTCAAAGCCTCGATCCGGCCCACCGCCTCGACGATCCCGGTGAACATCAGGCGCCTCCCGCAGATCCGCTGAAACGCAATTCGATCTCCTTCAGCATCCGGTCGCGCACCTGGCCGTAGTCCGCGGGCAACTCGATGGACGGGTTGGGACGCTCGGATTCCACGTTGGCCAGCTTCATCTCGTGATAGGCCACCTTGAAATCGGTGAACTTCAGACCGTGGGCGGTCGAGACGACGACGACCCGATCGGAGGGCCGAATCGTTCCGTTCGCTACCAGCTTGCGTGTTGCCGCGAGGGCAACGCCCGTATGCGGGCAGTTGAAGAGTCCGGTCCGATCGGCGCGGGCGCATTCTTCCGCAAGCTCGGCCTCGCTGGCCTGCTCCACGATGCCGTCGTAGCGCTGGATTGCATCCACGGCCTTCGCGTAGGAAACCGGATTGCCGATCTGGATCGCCGACGCCAGCGTAGGCCGTGCGTGGATGGGCTCGAAGACCTCGAAATCGCGCTGATACGCCAGATAGAGGGGATTCGCCTGTTCCGCCTGGGCGCACACGATGCGCGGTTTCCGCGAGATGAGCCCGAGATCGAGCATCATGTCGAGGCCCTTCGCCAACGCAGAGACATTCCCCAGGTTTCCGCCGGGGATCACGATCCAGTCCGGCACTTCCCAATCGAATTGCTGGACGATCTCGACACCAACCGTCTTCTGACCCTCGATGCGCAGGCTGTTCATCGAGTTCGCGAGATAGATCCCGTCCTTCTCGGCAACCTGCTTGACGATCTCCATACAGCCATCGAAATCCGTATCGAGCGCAAAGACGATGGCGCCGTTGGCGATCGGCTGGATCAGCTGGGCCGTCGAGATCTTGCCCCGGGGCAGGAAGACGATGGCGGGAATCGAAGCGGCTGCGGCGTAAGCCGCGAGCGCGGCGCTGGTATCGCCAGTGGAGGCACAGGCGACAGCCTGGATCTCGCGGCCACGCGACCGCATCTCATTCACCATCGAAACGAGCACCGTCATTCCGAGATCCTTGAAGGAACCCGTATGCGTGTTGCCACAGAGCTTCAGCCAGAGATCCTCGAGACCGAGCTCCCGCCCGTAGCGCTCCGCCCAGAACAGATTGGTATGGCCTTCGTACATGGAGACCACGTTCTCCGGATCGACCTCCGGAAGCACCCATTCCTTCTTTCCCCAGACGCCGGAGCCATAGGGCCACTCGGATCGGTGGCCCCGATCCTCGAAGCGCTTCTTCCAATCGGCTGCGGAAACCTTGCGCAGTTCGTCCATATCGTGAACGACCTGCAGCAGCCCGCCATCGCGATCGGTGTAGACGACTTCGTCGAGGCCGTAGCGTTCTTCCGGATGTTGAAGGCTCTGGAACCAGGCACGGGGCTGGCATTCGTCGGCCATCACAGATCCTCCTCGATGCGCACCAGGCGCGTCGGCACCAACACTTCAGAGAGCTGGTCGATCTCGGCGAGCGCCGACCTGACCGATTCTTCCACGGCCGGATGGGTCAGGACCACCACGGGCACCGCCCGGGCGTCTCGCTCGAGGGGCTGCTGAATCACGGATTGGATCGAAATGCCGTTCTCGCCAAGGATCGACGCGATCTGGCCGAGCACACCGGGCTTGTCCTCGGCGGTGAAGACGAGATAGCAGCGCGCGTGTACCTCACCGGGTGGCACCAGGGGCTTGCGTTCCAGGTGGTCGGGCATGTACGAGAGCGGGGCGACACGGCCGGCTTTTCCCCGGCGGATTTCGCGGGCCACCTCCATCAGGTCGGCCACCACGGCACTGGCTGTCGGCATCTCGCCCGCACCTGCGCCGTAGAAGAGCGTCGGGCCGACTGCGTCGCCGTGGACGGCAATGGCATTCATCGCGCCGTCCACCTTTGCCAACAGGCTTTCGCGCGGAATCATCGTCGGATGCACGCGGGCTTCGATGCGTTCTTCGCCATTCGGCCCCTCGCGCCGCTTGGCGATGCCCAGCAGCTTGATCCGATAGCCGAACTCCTCGGCCGCTTCGAAATCGAGCGGCGCAAGGCCGCGAATGCCCTCGGTCGGGATGTCGTCATCGGTCAGTTCGGCACCGTAGGCCATCGCCACGAGCAGGGTGAGCTTGTGGGCGGCATCGATGCCGTCCACATCGAAGGTCGGATCCACTTCCGCGTAGCCCAGATCCTGGGCGCGCTTCAGCACGACATCGAAGGCTTCGCCGGTGCTCTCCATCTCGGTCAGCACGTAGTTGGTCGTGCCGTTCATGATGCCATGCAGGCTCTCGATCCTGTTCGCAGCCAGCCCCTCACGCATCGAGCGCAGGATCGGAATGCCTCCGCCCACACTGGCCTCGAAGGCCACATCGACACCCTGTTTCGCGGCGGCCTCGAAAATCTCCTTGCCATGCTTGGCGAGAAGGGCCTTGTTGGCGGAAACCACGTGCTTGCCCGCCGCGATCGACGCGAGTGTAATGCGGCGTGCTACCTCGTAGCCGCCAATCAACTCGACGACGATGTCGACGTTCGGATCCGCAATCAGACCTTCGGTGTCCCGATCGAACTGGACGCCCGACAGGTCGATTCCCCGATCCGTCTCCGTGTCGAGATCTGCAACGCGGACCAACCGCAACGGAAAGCCGAGACGTTGGCTGATGACGGAGGCGTTCCGTTCGAGAACCTTGGCCACACCGGTGCCAATGGTTCCCAGGCCGATCAGGCCGACGCCGATGGCGTCCCCACTCATGATTCCTCCTGCACGCTCGTCCGCGAGCGTGAAGTTAGCTGGTCGTGTCGTGGCCCGGGAGCATCGAACTAGCTGGTCGTGCCCGACAGGAAGCGGCGAATACCGCGCACCGCCTGGCGAATACGATGGGTGTTCTCGACCAGGGCGAAGCGTACGTGGCCTTCGCCACCCTCCCCGAAGCCGATCCCGGGGGCCACAGCGACCTGGGCCTCCCGCAGCAGCTTCTTCGAGAACTCGAGCGACCCCATGCTCCGGAAGGGCTCCGGAATCGGCGCCCAGACGAACATCGTGGCCAACGGCTTCTCGATCTTCCATTCGCCGGGCCCCTGTTGGCCGAGGCCGTCAATCAGGGCATCCCGTCGTGCCTGGTACGTCGAGCAGACCTCGGCGACGCAATCCTGAGGCCCGCGCAGCGCGACGATCGCACCCACCTGGATGGGAGTCGGGATTCCGTAGTCGAGATAGCTCTTGATGCGGGTGAGCGCGTGGACCATCTCACGATTTCCGGCGGCGAAACCGACACGCCAACCCGCCATCGAGTGGCTCTTGGAGAGCGACAGGAACTCGATGGCGACGTCGCGGGCACCAGGCACCTCGAGAATGCTAGGCGGACGATAGCCTTCGTAGCAGATCTCTGCGTAGGCAAAATCGTGCACCACCATGAGGTGGTGTTCCTTGGCGAACGCGACGATCTTTTCCCAGAATTCCCGCGTAACCGTGACCGTCGTCGGATTGTGGGGGAACGAGAGAATCAGGAGCTTCGGCTTCGGCCAGGTGCGAGCGACGGCTTGCTCCAGATTCTCGAGGAAATCGGTCTCCGCGTTCAGAGGGACGTGACGGAGGTCCCCGCCGGCAAAGATCACCGAGTACTGGTGGATCGGGTAGGCGGGGTCGGGCGCCAACACCACATCGCCTGGACCGATCGTCACGAGCACGAAATGCGAGAGACCTTCCTTGGCGCCGATCACTGCGATCGCTTCGCCATTGGGATCGATCTCGACCCCATGATTGCGCGCATACCACTCACTGCAGGCTGCCCGCAGGTTCGGCACTCCGCGTGACGCCGAATAACGATGGTTCCGGCCGACCGTTGCAGCCTCGCAGATCTTCTCGACCACGTGCGGCGGGGTCGGCAGATCCGGATTGCCCATGCCGAGATCGATCACGTCCTCGCCGGCCCGGCGGGCCGCGTGGCGCAGCTCGGTCACCTCCGCCAGCACATAGGGCGGCAGCCGGCGGAGCTTGTCGAAATCGTGGCGGAATTCGCTGGACAACGGGGGCCTCGGACGCTGCAATTGGCTGAGATTATTGGAGAAATCCGACCTGGGCAAGCAAGCCGAGGATCAACCCGCGCGTCGCAGCAGGGCGTAGACCGGGAGCCCGGCCGCCAGGAAAAGCAGGCCATAGATCGCTTCGGTGGGGCGCCCGACGGCCAGCCCCAGCGCGATTCCGGCATTCGCCACGAGGTAGAGTCCGGGCACCCAGGGGAAACCCCAGGCCCGATACGGCCGATGCCTTTCCGGCTGGCTCCGACGGAGCGCGAAGAGCGCCGCGGTATCGGCGATCGTCGCCAGCAGGATGGCGAATGTCGTGTAGTCGAGCGCACTCGGGAAGCTCTGGAGAAGCGCCACCAACCCGATTGCCACCCCGGCCTGTACCGCAATGGCGCCCCCTGGCGTCCGGTAGCCCTCGTGCACGCTTGCGGCGCCTCGGGTGAAGAGGCCATCCAGGGCCATCGCATAGGCGATCCGGGGGCCCACCAGCACGGTTGCGTTCAACGTGCCGAGGATCGAGACGAGCACGAATCCCGCGACCAGCCGCCCGCCGAGTTCACCGAAGAGGACAGCGGCCGCGGCTTCCCCAGCGTTCGCCGTCTGCCGTAGCTCCGCGATGGGAAGCGCGTACAGGTAGACGGCGTTCATCACGAGATACACACCGGTACAGATCGCCAACCCGACGAAGAGCGAGCGAGGAACGTTGCGCCCAGCATCACGGATTTCGCTGGCGACGAAGACCGATGCGTTCCAGCCCAGGTAGCTGAAGAGAACCGGCGAGAGCGCCAACACGAAAGCCAGCGGAGGTGCCGCCTCCAGTGCGCCACGGGCCAAGGGACGCAGGTTGGCGAGATCACCCGCACCGGTGAAGGGAGCGACGACGCCAAACGCCAGCAACGCGACGATCTTGAACCAGGCGGTGATGTTGTTGACGACCGCTCCGTGGCGGACACCCCGGAAGTTCAGCAGGGAGGATGCTGCGATCGAGGCGATCCCGATCGGTACGGCGAGTTCGCGCGACCAGCCCATCATTGCGCAGAGCGCCTCGCCAAAACCGACGCCCAACGCGGCCACGGTCCCGGCGAAGATCGAAACGAAGGAGAGCCAGCCGACGAGGAAACCCGCCAACGGATGGAAGGCTTCACGCAGGTAGACGTAGTCGCCGCCCGCGCGGGGAAACATCGCGCCGAGCTCCGCATTGGCAAGCGCGCCTGCCAGCGACAGCAGCCCCCCCACCATCCAGGCTGCGAAGATCAGTCCCGCATGGGGCAGCCGATCCGCGATCGTGCCTGGCGTAAGGAAGATCCCCGAGCCGATGACCGACGCCACGACCAGGAAGATCGCGTCACGCAGCGAGAGCTCACGGCGCAGGCGATCCAGCGGATGGGCCGCGGGATCGCGATCCATCGGGCCAGCCGAAGGATCGCTCACAGGGTCTTCGTTCCTCCCGCTCCTAGAGGAACGGGATGATCAGCAGCGCGACGATGTTGATCAGCTTCAGCATGGGGTTGATCGACGGGCCGGCCGTATCCTTGTAGGGATCGCCGACGGTGTCGCCCGTAACCGAGGCCTTGTGCGCTTCGGAACCCTTGCCGCCATACTGGCCAGCTTCGATGAACTTCTTGGCGTTGTCCCAGGCCGCACCGCCCACGGTCATCGAGAGCGCAAGACACACGCCGGACACGATCGAGCCGATCAGCAAGCCTCCGAGCGCTTCGGCACCCAGAACGAACCCGACGACGATCGGCGCGATCGCGGGGATCAGAGCCGGTGCCACCATCAGCTTCAGTGCGGACGCTGTCACGAGATCCACGCAGGTCCGATAGTCGGGCTTCGCTGTGCCTTCCATGATGCCCGGGATCTCCCGGAACTGGCGGCGCACCTCCTCGACCACCTTGGCGCCTGCCTCACCCACTGCATTCATCGCGAGGGAGGCGAAGACGAAGGGGACCATCGCGCCGAGAAAGAGGCCGGCGAGCACCATGGTGTTCGAAAGATCGAAGTTCGTCGAGATGTCTCCCGAGCCGAGACGCTTCAGGTCTTCGATGAAGGTCGCGAAGAGCACCACCGCAGCGAGTCCGGCCGAAGCGATGGCATAGCCCTTGGTGACGGCCTTGGTCGTGTTGCCAAAGGCATCCAGCGGGTCCGTCACGTTGCGGACTTCCTCGGGCAGCTCCGCCATCTCTGCGATGCCGCCGGCGTTGTCCGTAATCGGGCCGTAGGCATCGATCGATACGACGATGCCCGCCAACGACAGCATGCTCATGGCTGCGATGCCCACGCCGTAGAGGCCAGCAAGCTCGAAGCTCGCGACGATCGCCAGGGCGATCACGACGACCGGGACCACGGTGGCCTGCATGCCGACGGCCAGGCCTGCGATGATGTTCGTGGCGTGACCGCTCTCGCTCGCCTTGGAAATGGCGTCCACATGCTTGGAGCCGTCACCGGTGTAGTAGTCGGTGATCCACATCATCACGGCCGTCACGATGGCGCCGAGCACCGCGCATAGCCAGATCGTGATGCTGCCGACACTCGCCCCGGAAACATCCGTAGACGGGAAATCGACGAAGAAGCCCGCGACCAGTAGAAGGACCAGCATGACCCCGGACGCGACGCCCAGGCCCTTGTACATGGCACCCATGACCGCAGGCTGCTGGCCCTCAGCCGGCTCGTCGATCGTGATGAGCGGAACGGCGACGAGCGAGCCGACGATTCCCGCAGCGCCCACCAGCAGCGGGTACAAGAACATCGAATCGCTGCCGGGGAAGATGATATGCGCAAGCAGCATCGCAGCCGCTGCGGTGACGCCGTACGTCTCGAACAGGTCGGCGGCCATGCCCGCGCAATCGCCCACATTGTCGCCCACGTTGTCAGCGATCACCGCCGGGTTACGCGGATCATCCTCGGGGATATTCGCTTCGACCTTGCCCACCAGGTCGGCGCCGACGTCCGCGCCCTTGGTGAAGATTCCACCACCGAGACGCGCAAAGACCGAGATCAAGGAGCCGCCGAAAGCCAGACCGACCAGGGCGTCGGGCTCGGTGTAGCCGGCGTTGTGCATGGCGTAGACGATCACCGCCAGAGAGGCCAGGCCCGCACCGACGACCATCAGCCCGGTGACCGCGCCGCCCTTGAAGGCCAGGCCGAAGGCCTCGCCGTAGCCGTTGTGGGCAGCCTGAGCGACGCGCAGATTGGCGCGCACCGACACGTTCATGCCGATGAAGCCCGCCGCGGCGCTGGCCAGGGCGCCGAGCACGAAACCGCCGGCGTACCAGGAGTTCAGGAAGAACCAGATCACTGCCAGGATCGGGATGCCGACGATGGCCACCGTTCGGTACTGACGGGCCAGGAAGGCTTCGGCACCCGCGCGGATGGCGGCGGCGATTTCATTGGCGCGGTCGGTGCCGGTCGCCGCGGCGAGTACCGAGCGATACAACACGACGGCCATACCGATGGCGAGCAGACTGGCGATGAAGGCGATCAGGGTCATGCAGGAGGTCTCCCTGCCCGGCAATGGGGCAGCTGGTGGATAGGCTCGCCGGGGGAGCAGACACGAAATGCGGGCGAAAGAAGCCGCCGTCGCATCCCCCGGAGCGGCCCGCACTTTAGGGGTCGGGGCCGCAGGTTTCCACCCCGGTGCTTGGGATTTCCCCTTCCATCCCGGGTATGTTGGGCTCCGCACCCCCCCGCGGGACAGATTCCCGGCGCGAGCAGGAGGCCCCGATGAACGGCGCCGAGATGATGATCCGCACGGCCACCCAGGCGGGCGTCGACGTCTGCTTTGCCAACCCGGGGACGACGGAGATGCCCCTTGTTGCGGCCCTCGATGCCACGACCGGCATGCGCGCGGTACTTGGCGTCTTCGAAGGCGTTTGCACCGGCGCCGCGGATGGATACGGTCGCATGACGGGGCGCCCTGCCCTCACCCTGCTCCATCTCGGGCCTGGTCTTGCCAACGGCATTGCGAACCTCCACAACGCTCGGCGAGCCCGCACACCCGTCGTGAACCTGGTCGGCGACCAGGCCAGCTGGCACCTGGCCGCGGACGCGCCGTTGACCTCGGATATCGCCTCCTTGGCTCGGCCGGTTGGGTGGGTCCACGAGGTGAACGGGGCCCATCAGGTGGGGAACGCCACCGCCATCGCAATCGCCGCCTCCATGGGACCCCCCGGACAGGTGGCCAGCTTGATCGTTCCGGCCGACGCCCAGTGGAACGAGACGACCGGCCCGCCTGTCGTGGTGGATCGACCGGAAGGTCCGGCGCTGGACGAGGGGCGAATTGGGGACCTGACGGAGACGATCCGCGGTGCCGATCGCGTCGTCGTGTTGCTCGGTGCAGGCGGCCTGAGCGCAGCCGGGCTGCGCGCCGCAACCCGTCTCGCCGCAGCCGGCCATGCCAACGTCATGATCGAGACCTTCTCCGCACGCATCGAAAGGGGAAGCGGCCTGCCCGATTTTCCGCGCCTTCCCTATTTCCCGGAACAAGCCAGCGAGGCATTGGCCGGTACGACCCACCTGGTGCTGGCCGGGGCGCTCTCACCAGTCGCGTTCTTCGGCTACCCGGATGGCGAGAGCCGCCTCGGCCCCGCCGGTGCCGAGGAGTATTGTCTTGCGCGGCCGGGAGAAGACATCCCCGGCGCTCTCGACTTGCTGGCGGATCGTCTCGGCGCGGACACCCGGCCGGAGTTGGCTGGCGTACCCCGACCGGAGCCTGCCAACGGGCCACTGAATCCGGCAAGCCTGGGCCGCACGCTGGCGGCCCTCCAACCAGAGGGCGCAATCATCGTGGACGAGGCCGCAACCACAGGAACCGCCTATGCGCCCTTTGCGGGCGGCGCGCTGCCTCATACGACGCTGGGCCTCACGGGCGGCGCCATCGGCCAGGGCCTGCCCTGCGCGACGGGCGCTGCCATCGCTTGCCCGGATCGCCCGGTGATCGCCTTCCAGGCCGACGGCTCGGGCCTCTACACCCTCCAGGCCCTTTGGACCCAGGCACGCGAACGACTCGACGTCACGACCATCATCTGTGCAAACCGCAGCTACCGCATCCTTCAAGTCGAACTCGCCCGGGCCGGCATCGCCGAGCCGGGCCCCAAGGCCCAGAGCCTTACCGACCT
>JAAETT010000123.1 GCA_024228115.1 bacterium | reverse complement strand
CTTTCCGAGGCACACCGTCTCAGCAAGAGCAACACCTACACCTCTGTATTCGGGAGTAGGCGTACCCAACTGCGAGGTTTGCCCCCTCCACTCGAGGTAATGATGCTCACCCGCTGGCACGAGGGAGACTTGGCCGGGGTTTTTGCCCTGGAAGAGGACGGTGAAACCCCGAAGCGAGGGTGGTGCGCACTCCGGTTGCCGGCGGTGGCCGAGCCAGGGGGCAATGACCGGCTGGGGAGGGAGGTGGGTCAGTCGCTCTGCCCCCAGATCGCATCGAAAGACTTCCTCGAGACCCGTTTGCGGGAGGACCCGGTGTGGTTCTCGTGCATCTACCAGGGTTCTCCCATCCACGCCCAGGGAAATTTCTTCAAGAAGACCTACGAGGGGGCGGGTGGGCAGCTCACTTTCCACCATCACCGGTATGACCCCTCTTCCCGTAGGTACCGAGGCCCCGGCGAAGCCGTCATCGATGCCGCTGCGGAGTCCACGGTGCACTTCATGGTGCTGGATCTGGCTACCTCGAAGCGGACCAAGGCCGATTGGACGGTGTTTTCGCACTGGGCGTTCGATCCGTGGCTGAATACGCTGGTCTTGGTCGACAGAGTGAAGGATCGGTTCAGTACTGACGAGCATTCCGGGGTGTTGACCGACTTCGTGACG
>JAAETT010000122.1 GCA_024228115.1 bacterium | reverse complement strand
TCTTTTGGCCCTCTGTCGAATGATGATCTATTGCCGTTGTTGGCTAAAGAAAATCCGACTCTATATTCGCAAAATCTAAACAGCTTGTATAATTGTTGTTTTTATTTAACCTACACGTTTCCGATTCGTTTTGTTCTGCTGGTCTGCTCTGTTGTTGCATAAAAAGCTTTTCTTGTTGTTGTTCTGTTGTTGGTCGGCTCTGTTGTTCTTTTGATGCAAATTCTTGCACAAAAAGCAGTTGTTCAAGCGTTGGTGTGCTGCTCTGTTCTTGCATAAACAGTTCTCCAGGCTTTTCTAAAGAAAAACCTGTTGATTTGGCAAATTTCTAAAATGTTTGTTCAAATAAGAATTAAATAGTTAATAACCTACGCGTTGGGCTGATCGGTGAAGCCATAGTCGGTCGGTCGGTGTCTGGTGCGTGTGAACAATGTAGGAGGGCGAATTTAATTTGACATTTTTACGCCCCTTTGATGATGATGTCATTTCCGACCAATCGAAAGCATGCCAAATTTC
>JAAETT010000121.1 GCA_024228115.1 bacterium | reverse complement strand
TCAGGTCAAGCGTTGAGTCTGCGAACACAGCGGTCACCCCCACGCCCGTGGTCAAGGTGATCCCGTTGCCGTACTTCTCAGCATCGAACGTGCCCCCATCTTGGATGAACACGATCATGCGGTGGATCTTGCATCGCACAGGGGCTGTGTAAGAGAACACCACGGGGGTGCTTGAACCGTTGACATCGGCGTCTCGAGACGCCCCGTTCTTAAGGAATTCGTAGACGTGCGCCATGGCGATCAGCCTACTACCCCTGCTGAACGTGGTGCCTGCTAGCCTGGGCGCCCATGGCGTCCAAGACAATCACCCTTACTAGTACCCCGCAGCTCTTGGCCAGGGGTGCTGGTCACCGTGGGTCCCGCCGTAATGTGAGTGTGCAGGTGAAGGGCGCAACCGGCATCGTTGCAGGTGACGCCGACTCCCAGGACTACACAGTAGCCAGCGGAGTCATCGAGGACTTCACTAAGGGCGCAGGTGACAACCTCTGGGCCAAGAGCACAGGGGCTGATACCGAGGTCGAGCTCTCCTTCGACATCAAGACCATCTCGGACGTGGAGGAGGTGCTGCGCAGCGGTGCCCCCGCAGGCCAGCACAAGGCCAGGT
>JAAETT010000120.1 GCA_024228115.1 bacterium | reverse complement strand
TTTGTATCTGGAGTAACATGATATGTTGCTCCTCCTACACTAACAACTAAATCTCCTTCTACATTTTTAGATGTTCCACTAAATTCTGGTGTTGTATCGTTTGTCTCTACTGTATCTACAATAGTAACAACTGCATTTGAATCATCGTCTGGATCTGTTGCTACTTTAAAGTCATCACTTATTTGTTCTATTGCATTTCCATCAGCATCTTCTGCATCAACTGTAATTGTATATGTTCCATCTGAAGCTAAACTAAATGTTCCTGATACTGGAACTGCTGTTTCTGTATCTAAAGACCATTTATTCTCTGCATTTGGAATAACATGATATGTTGCTCCTCCTACTTCAATAACTAAAGGTCCTTCTGTATTTGTAGCTGTACCATTAAATAATGGTGTTATATCTGAAATTGTTGTTGTATCTACTAATGTTACTACTGCATCTGTTTGTGTATCTAGTATGAAGCTATCATTTGCAGGACGCATATCATGACCATTTGTACCTGTTGCATTTACAACTATTGTATATGTTCCATCTACATTTAAGTCTAATGTTCCTGATACTGGAGTAGCTGTCTCTGTATCTAAAGTCCAATTACCATTTGTATCTGGAGTAACATGATATGTTGCTCCTCCTACACTAACAACTAAATCTCCTTCTACATTTTTAGATGTTCCACTAAATTCTGGTGTTGTATCGTTTGTCTCTACTGTATCTACAATAGTAACAACTGCATTTGAA
>JAAETT010000119.1 GCA_024228115.1 bacterium | reverse complement strand
GTGATGAGTTACGTGGACGGACACAACGATGATCCCACTCCCTTCGTCTGGTCCAAGACAGCAGAAGAGATCATCGAAAAGGTTGGCAGAGCCAGGCGCGCGCTGGATAATGCCCCAACAGCGTGAATCACATCACTAGCAACGGCGGAGGCGCCCTAGACCAACGCGAGGCCGCCCTACACCCCCCCGCGATGGATCGGCTGGGAGAGGCGGATCAGGTAGCCATCCGGGTCTGCGACCAACAACTGACGAACCACGCGAGCCGTCTTCCCGACCCGGTAACTTCTCTCGTGGCGCTCGAGCAGCAAGCTGTAGCTCTGGGCGGCGAGCCGGGAAACTATCGGTGCGAGGTCTTCTACTTCGATCTCGAGATTCAGCCCGCGGCCGAAGGGCTGATCCAGGTCGGCGGTTCGCCATTGGCCGGCCTGAAACTCCTCGGCTGTAGCGCGCTTCTTCGAGGCCGCCTCCTCGAGCATGAGGTGGGCGCGGCCCAGGCTGAGCGCGACGAACTTCTCCTCGGGCCTGTCGTATTCGATACGGAAACCCAGGAGGCCACTGTAGAACGCCATGCTCTTCGTCAGGTCGGAGACGGCGAGTTCCGGAACGAGAGCAGGCCGGGTCATCGTCCTGCGATGACGCCGAGCAGATCGCGGCCAGCGACCCTGCGAATGGCCTCTCGGAAGCCTTCGGTCGTCACGGGTGCACGGGTTCGAGCCAACTCGGCCACGACGTCGTCCAGGCTGGCTTCCTGGTCGGTGGCATCGCGAATCGCTTCATCCAGGCCGTGCAGGATGCCCACAGCACGGGCGGTGATGACCGGATCGGCATGGGCCGTGCGGAGGAGGGGCGCGGCGCTTCCCCTATCCGCCATACGCGAGAGGGAGCCGCGGAAACGGCGGCGACTGATCGAGCGAGAGCGAACCAGAACCTCCAACGAGTAGAGCTCGGCGAGGCCCTCGACGATCCAATCCCCATCTTCTCCGGCGCGGGCGCCCATCTGGGTATGAACGAGTTCATGCAGGAGCGGGCTCGTCGCATCCCCGGTGATCAGCGGGCGGTCCGCATGCAAGAAGGCGGATCGCGGGCCGGAAAGCCCACCCCTCCACATGGGATCTCCCGCGCTCACGATCAAGAGACGATCCGGCAGGGGGCCGGTGGCGTCCCGCAGGGCCGGAAGTGTCCAGCGCAGGAACGCGAGCATGTCCTGACGCCGCACTCCCTGGCCGATCGGCCCTGCAACGGCGACATGGCTTCCCGCGATGCGCTCGCGCAGGATGCCGAGGCGTCCGACCAACATCCATCCCGTCGGGCGGTCGAAGAGCCGGTCCGGGTTCACGATCTGATAGGCGCCTTTCGAAAGGCGTCGGTGGGGAACAGCGGATGACCACCGCTTCGGTGTGCGGAGCTTCAGGACCGAGAGAGATTCGGCACCCTTCTTGGCTCGTACTCTCGCGGGCGGAAACAGATCGCCGCCGCGAAAGAGCGCCCACTGCTCCGCGCAACGGGCGTCGTAGGCCGCCTGGGTGCGCAGATGATCGATGCGAAAGGTGTAGTGGAGTTCGCCTCCGCCATCGGGCGGTGTCCAGCGCACCTTCCCCTCGCTCTCTTCGATCTTGCCGTCGCCCTGAAAATCCAGATGGCGTTCCGGATCGATACTGAGCTGAATCCAACGGACGGCCCTGGCGCCACGGCCGAGACGAATCGTCGCCCGGGCGACTCTTTCCGTGGGAATGAGTGCGGCTTCGAAGACCACGTCGTAGGTGGCCGTCACCTGTTTCTCTTCTGCCCGGGCCGGAGCTCCGATCCACACCACGAGCAGGGCCCACGAGAGCAGGTAGAACCTCATCAAGCGGCACTCCGGCTGGAGAACGCCTGGCCCATCGCCACACGCTCGGCCACTGGCAGGGCTTGTTGCCAGGTCGTGTCGGGAGCACCAAGCACGCGATCCACCGCATCGAGCCGGGGCCGGAGGCCGGCTCGGTTGGCCAGTTGGATCGCGAGACCAGGCCGCGCGTTCAGCTCGAGGATGACCGGGCCCCGCACGGCATCGACGACCATATCCGCACCGATATACCCGAGACCCGTCCGATCGGTGGCGCGTACGGCGATCTCCAGGACCCGTTCAAATTCGGGTATCGGCACGTCCACCAGCGGCTGATCGCTATCCGGATGGCGAACGATGGGGCGATTCTTGTGCACCGCGAACAAGGTTCGACCACTCGCCAGATCGATGCCCGCGCCGATCGCACCTTGATGCAGGTTCGCCCGCCCGCCGCTCCGCTCTGTCGGAAACCGAGTCATCGCCATGACGGGGATACCTCGGTAGACGATCACCCGGACATCGGGCACGCCACCAGCCGAGAGCGGTGCCATCAGGAGATGGGTCTGCAAGCATTCTTCGACCAATGCCACATCGTGGTGCCCTGCAAGCGAGTAGAGGCCGGAAATGATGCCGGCCGCGTGATAGGCCAGATCTTCGGGAGAAACCAACCGCTCGCCGCGCAGGAAGCCGCCCTTCCCATCCCCGTGAATGACCAGGATGCCGTTTCCCATGGCACCGCGGGCCGGCTTCAAGACGAAGGATTCCACGTTGCCGAGTGCCTCGGGCAATCCGCGCGCTTCGACGTGAAGCCTCGCCTCGGCAAGCAGACGAGGCACGGGAATACCCGCTTCGATGCATAGCCGCTTGGTTTCGAGCTTGTCGTCGACCAGGGGAAAGCGAGCACGATCGTTGGCGGCCAGGGTGTAGCAAGCGTTGCGTCGATTGATCCCCAGGACGCCCTGACGTCGCAATGTACGCCACATCAGTCCGCGTCTCCGCCAACCGGGGGACGGATCAACCCGCGGAAACGCACGAGATCTGCCAGCCGATAGCCAGTGTAGCCGCCGATCCACACGAGCAGCCCCATGATGGCAACCACGAGTTCAGGGAACGAGAACATCAGGTAGCTGGCGTTCGAGCTGCGCAAGAGCGGATGAACGACGGCTGCGACGCTCACGGACCAGAGGCCGCGGGCCAGCGCCTCCTGGAGACCTTCCTCCGCGGCAGTGATGTAGATGCGCTCGACCAACATCGTGAGGATCACGATCGGGAAGACGACGCCGGCAAAGAAATCCGGAAGCATCGAACTCTCGGCTGCCAACGCCAGGCTGGTGACGAAGAGCACGACGATACATAACAAGATCGAGAGACGTGGAACCATCAAGAGCCGAAGCCGTTCGAGCCCACTGCGTGCCACGACAGCCAGAGCGGTCACGGCGCCGACCAGCACGAGCCCCAATGCCAACGAGAACTCCCTCAAAGAGAGGGCGATCAGGACGGGCATGAAGGTTCCATAGGTGGGAATGCCGATGACGTTGCGAAAGAGAGCCACGGTAAGCGCACCAAGAGGCAGCAGAAGCAGCACCCTCAACGCAGCCTGGCTATCGACAGGCAATCGGTACAACGAGAGCCGGGCCAGGATCGGGTTGTCCGGAGCAAGCAGGCTGGCAATCTCGTCCGGGCGCAGGGGCTCGCGCAGCGCGAGGTAGCGATGTCCCACCGCACGCACGCCGGTCGCTTCCACCAGGGGTTGCTCGCCTCGGCCCAGTTCCACGAAACCGCTCGGGCGACGTGCGAAGAAATCCTGCACCGCGGAAAGCGGCACCCAGGCTCCGCGCAGATTCGCTTCGGCCCAGATGCGGGGCTCGGGGGCGGCGCCATCGCGCAACTCCAGCCCACGAACGACCCGCGCCGGAATGCCCGCGCCGCGGAGCAACGTGATCAGCAGCCGCTCCTTGCCTTCGGCACTGCCCTCTCGTCGCGCCAGGGTCAGGAGCGCGTCACTGCCCGCGCCGCTCACCGCATCGATCTCGTGCACGACGAAGGCGAAGACCGTTCGAACGCGGGCCAGCAGATCGTCCGGCGCGGGGAGGTCGAGTTCCTCGAGCACCTGCTTCACGTCGGCCGAGGTCGCCGGAAGCTCTGATGTCGGCTGGATGTAGCGCTTGCGAAGCGCTCGCGTCGGCTGGGACGGATCCGCCTGCTCCGGGATGTCCACCACGAGTTCCCCGGATTGAATCCGGAACTGGTAGACGACCTCGTGGATGTCCTCGAGCCAGCCCGTCCACACCCCGACCCGATTGCCTCCTTGTTCGCGGATGCTGAAGCTCAGCCGATCCGATGAGGAACGTTCGTCGAAGACCAGCTGTTCCTGGGAACCGGCCGGGAGGAGCGCACGAACGCTTCCCTTCTTTCCATCTCCACGCACGTGAATACGCAGCTCGACCTGCCAGGGACCCGGCGTGTCCGCGGGCACGAGCGGGATGTCGTAGAGCCATACCTTGGCCGCGAACAAGGCAAGGCCGGCCGCAAGGAACAGGAAACCCGTGACGAGGACCGAGCGACTCACGGTTATTCCGGATGCTCGAGCGAATCGAGTTGATCGGGGCGCAGTGCAGGCTGTGATGGCGTGCCGGGCCCCTGCGAAGGCGCATCACCGGGCAGCCCGATATGAAACGCGGCGAAGCCCGGGATCACGACCTGGGAAAGGGCCATTCCGATGATCCGTCCAGGCACCGGCGCAATCACCTGGGAGCGGTCGTTCGAGACCGGATCGGTGACCGTGCCGAGGATCGTGCCGGCATCGACGCTTTCGCCAAGCTCCCGGTCGGTGATGAAGATCCCGCCGTCATTCACCCGCACCCAACGCGAACGGTAGAAGACTTCCGGATCATCACTCCGCGAGGATCGATCGATCATGCCGAGCTTCGCCAGTAGCTGGCGTGTGCCGTCGAACCCGCGCGCGATTTCATCGGCCTGGAAGCGCATCGGCTCTCCAGCCTCGTAGGTGATCGCCGTGATGTTGGCATCCATCGCCGCGCGACGCAGTGTTCCGGGCGCGCCTTCGCTGTGGAGGATCAGGGGAGTACCGAAGATGCGAGCCATTTCGAGAACCGCGGGCCTTCTCAGATCGGCACGAAGCTGCGGGATGTTGGTGCGGTGAAAGGAGCCAGTATGGAAATCGATCAACCGATCACAATGCAGCACCACGTTCTGGAACAGCGCGCCCGCAATGCGCGAGGCCGAGCTGCCACCAGGATGCCCGGGGAAGAAGCGGTTCAGATCGCGACGATCGGGCAAGTAGCGTGAGCTGCGCCGGAAACCGTGCAGATTGGCCACAGGCACGCCGATCAACATGCCGGAGAGATCCGGCGGTGCGACCGCCTCGAAGACCTTGCGGACGATCTCGATCCCGTTGAGTTCGTCGCCGTGGACTCCGGCCGTGAGGCATACGGTTGGGCCCGGGGTGAGCCCACGAATCACGAGCACCGGGATCTCGACCGATGTGCCCGCGAAGGACTCGCTGGCGCGGAGGAAGAGCCGCCGTTTTCCGCCAGCGGCCACGCTACGGCCCAGGATCTCGACCGCATCCCAGCTGGTCGATGTGACAGTGGGCTCCTGAGCGATCGCCGGCCCCGCCGCGAGACTGGCAAGGAGGAAGACGACGGCAAGAAGAAGGCCGTGGGCGAGGCTCGGCTGGGGACGCACGACCGTAGGCTAGGAGACTGATTTCCTCGTCGCCTCCGAGGGTTGGGGGCTTGTGCACCCGGACTCGAGGCGAAATCTCTGCGATACTGCCGCCAGAACCCGAATGCGTGCCGCCCCCGCCGTTCTCATGTCCTGGCCATTCGGCTCGCCTGCCCCCGGGAGCCGGGCACCCGGCCCGAGCGGAGGCATTTTCGGGACCGGGACGAGCTTCGGGCGCAGCCAGGATCCGCCGCATGGGACCCCCCGCTGATGGCTTCCCAGCGCCTCCCTGCAAACGAGATCGAACGCTTCGAAAGCTGGCTCGAAGGAATCGCCGAGCGACAAGCCGAACTCACGACCCGCGAACTCGGCCGCGGGATTCGCGCGGTTTCGCGGGTCTATGTCGAGAAAAGGGATGCCGGCACGTTGCGCGGGCGCGCCACCAACAGCGACGCCAGGCGTGCCGCGTTCACCCGGTTCTATGCCCCCCTCCACTTCCTTTGCCTCTGGTACGCTCATGAGACCCTTCGAGATGCGCTGGGCTCGCCAAAGACGAGCCGGATCCTCGACCTGGGCTGCGGAAGTGGTGCGGCCGGAGCCGCCTGGGCTCTCCAGCTCTCGCCGCGCCCCCGCATCGAAGGCATCGACGCATTGGGATGGGCGCTTCACGAAGCCCGGCGAACCTACAGCCACTTCGGGTTGCGCGCGCGAACCCGTCGCGGCGAGCTGCCTCGGGCCCTACCCGAAGCCGAGGAAGGCGATCTCCTGATCTGTGGCTGGATGATGAATGAACTCGAAGCCGACGCCCGTGACGCGCTGATTCTGCGTCTAGAACGGGCCATCGACCGGGGCGCCGCGTGCTTGATCCTGGAACCGCTGGCCGGGAGCGCGTCGCCGTGGTGGGACGCGACCGCCGCGCGCCTCTCCACGAGGGGAGTGCAAGACGGAATCTTCAAGACCGAAATCGAGTTGCCTGAAAGCCTTCGGGCGCTGGATCTGGCCGCCGGGCTCGACCATCGGGTGATCGGCGCCCGCTGGATGGCGGCCAAGGGCAGGAGTTGAGCACGGAACCGCTCGTCTCGGTGCTCCTCCCGTTTCGCGACGCCGCAAGAACCGTGGAGGCCGCCGTTCGCAGTGTGCTGCGGCAGAGCGAGGCAAGCCTCGAGTGCATCACAATCGACGATGGCTCGAGGGACGACGGCCCGCAGCGGGTCGCTTTGCTCGCCGAAAGTGATTCCCGAGTCCACCTCTTGCGCGAAAATCGCCTGGGCCTGGTGCCCGCCCTCACGCGCGGCCTGGCCGCCTGTCGAGGGCCCTTCATCGCGCGGATGGACGCCGACGATTGGATGCGACGCAGACGGCTGGCCCGACAACTCGAAGCCCTGGAGGCGGATCCCGGCCTCGGCGCCGTCGGCTGCCACGTCCGACTCTTCCCGCGCGGCGAACTCAGCGATGGGATGCGCAAATACGAAACCTGGCTGAACAGCCTCGAAACCGAAAAGGACGTCCATCAGAATGCGTTCATCGAATGCCCAATCGCCCACCCCACCTGGCTCATACGCCGCGAATTGTTAGGTGCATTGACCTACCGCGATGCCGAATGGCCCGAAGACTACGACCTGTTGCTGCGTTGGCGCGAGGCGGGGCACAGGATCGGCGTCGTTCCCGAGCGGTTGCATGGCTGGCGCGACGGGCCCGATCGGCTTTCGCGGAGCAGCCCGCGCTACGGAAGCGATCGCTTCGTCGCCTGCAAGGCGAACTTTCTGGCGCGAGGCTTCCTGGCCGGGCGCGACGACTACATTCTCTGGGGTTTCGGAGATACGGGACGTGCCCTGAGCCGGGAACTGCGCAGCCACGGAAAACACCCCAGCGCCATCATCGAACTCCACCCCGGGCGCCTGGGCCAACGGATCCACGACGCGCCGGTCATGGCTCCGGAAGGCCTGCCCTCGCTTCCCGCGTCGCCGCTGCTCGTCTCGGTCGCAGGAGCCGGCCCCCGCAGAGAAATCCGCGCCGCTCTCGCAAGGATGGGCTTCGAGGAAGCTCGAGATTACCTGTGTACCGCCTAGCGCGAATAATTCATGAAGAAGTCGTGGTCTTGAATTGAAGAAGGCCCCAGTTGCGGTAGAAACGAGTTGCAACACGCGTTTCCCCTCAACAAGGGCCCCTTCATGAAGCCGGATTCTACCGCACAGACTGTCACCTTTCCCGACTTGATCTCGAAGCCCGTCGTGGCGGCCTTCGACCAGGAGCACAGCAGCTCCGACGGCGGAGCCTTGTTGCTGAAGGCCATCGACGAGAAGCGGGGGCTGAGCGAGCAATTGGCGGAGTGCCTGCGCGATGGCCGACAAGCGGGCAAGGTCCTTCACGATCTCCCCGAACTCGTTCAGCAGCGAATGTTTGCGATCGCGCTGGGATATCCCGATGGGAACGACGCGAATGAACTCGCCGCCGATCCGATCCACAAGATGCTCATCGGCCGGAATCCCGGGCACGGGGACCGGCTGGCCTCGCAGGCGACGGTCTCGCGTTTCGAGAACGCACCGGGGATGGTGT
>JAAETT010000118.1 GCA_024228115.1 bacterium | reverse complement strand
GGGTGGCGCGACATCGAGAAGCTCGTCCGAGCTCTCACCGTGTCCGAAACCAGCGAAGAGGCGACTGCAAAGCGCGTCGCCTAGGATTCAAACCGGAGCCGCCGCTCAGAGAAGATCAACAGCGGACGGGACATCCCCTACGCAGATCGTAGGTCGGCCGAAATCAATACGTCGCCGGGGCTTGGCCAGATCCGTGTGCTTCTCATTCTCGACATCGGCCGAACCGGCCCGGATGGGGTAGGCAGGGGCCGTTTCTCAACAACACCTACCGGGGACAACGACCTTTACTCGATTCTCCTTTGAACCCGTCACCACCCCCTCGTGACCCACGCTGCGAACAACTGATTTGCCGGGGGCACGCAGCGCCTGGCCAACCCAAGGAGAACTCTCATGTTTCGCAACAGCACCCAGTCCGTGGCCGCAACCCTCCTCGCCGGCACCTTGCTGGCCCTCGCCATCAGCACCCCGGCTTCCGCCGGCTTATTCGACCGCAAGAAGAAGTATGTGTCCGCCACGACGAACGTGAACGAGCACGCCTACTCGATCGGCAACACCGGTCGGGATCGCATCGGGCTCAGCAACGTTCGGCTGGGCGCGACGGTTGGCGATTCGGCGATCCGCAACGCCCCGACCGTGAACACGGGCAAGTTCGACCAGTTCCGCGACTACCGCGCGAACGCGTCGACGAACTTCGTGTTCAAGGGCCTCGGCGGCCAGGGTCGCGACTTCACCCAGGCGAACACGTACTACAACGGCACGATCGGCAACGACGGCCTGGTCGACCTGAGCTCGGGCTTCGGCATCACCACCTCCGGTGGGCAGAATCGCCAGGGCATCAGCCAGGGCCAGGACGCCGAAGCAGGCGCCACCGCATCCACCCAGGATTCGGAGAGCACCAGCGCCTCGATGGAGACGGATATCAGCGGCCTCTAGGCACGACCGACTCCCCTCCCCCGAAGCCGGGGAGCCCGAAAGGGCTCTCCGGCTTTCGCTTTTTCGTGAGCTGAATCAAGTAGTTGACGAATTTCTTGCACACCTTGAACCGTCTGAGCGGAGCTCGTGACCTACGGGGCGAATCCAGGGAAGCCAAACGGAGGACATCCCAATGAAGACTCTCACAACGATCACTCTCACCGCCCTCATGCTGCTCGCCGGCGCCTTCCCTGATGTGCCCTAGACCCGCCTCGGCTCGGTTCCCCGCGGGGCCGAGATTGCATTGAACCGTTCCGCCTCCTGCCGTGACTCACCAGCAGAGAGGAAGGAACGATGACCACCACAGCAATCCACTCCGCGACCCCCGAACGGCCGGTTCCGGCCACCCTGCTGGAACTCGTCCTCGCCCTTCAGGAAATGACCGGCGATGAGACACTCACGGAGCTGCTGGCCGCCGACCTCGTTGCCACAGGCCGAGTCGTCCTCACCGGCAACTTTCGAGGCTGCCGGCTCAACTAGTCCGTCGCTTGGGCTGGACACAGCCCGGGCGAAGCGGTCCCGGTTACCAGCACGGCCGATCGCCGCGATCCACCACGAGGAGCAAAGCGGCGCCCACCCCGCCTAGCCCCAATCCGTCATTGGATCCGGGCCCCTGAGGGTATCGGTCCGGGTCAGGCGGCGAGTTGTTCGATGGCCCGATTGAATCGTTGGCGGGTGGAGGCCTCGGCAGCGATCCGCAGCTCGGCGCGCCCCTGAGGCCG
>JAAETT010000117.1 GCA_024228115.1 bacterium | reverse complement strand
GGCTTCCAGGGCAACCCCGGCTCACACCCGATCCGGAGCCTTCGCGGTCCCGGGCGCCCCAGACCCTACTCACCGCAACAATTCAACCGAGAATCCCACGCTACGCGGCCGATCTCGCTTCTACCGCGCAGACTCCTAGACCAGCGACTTGATCGGCACGGATCGATTCGGCCTTGGCGGGGAAGAGCCAGGGAGCGAAGGTTCGCCGGCCGAGTTCGCAGATTCGGCCTCGTCGGCCTCGAGTAACTCGTCCAGTTCTTCCGAATCACCACTATCAGGGATCCCCTCCAGCGTTGGGGTTGGAGCCGCCGGCGTCCCCAACCACTCGGAAGGCTCTCGCTCGATCGGACGGTTCTGCGGCGGTTCGATTTCGGTCCGTTCCGTGAGCCTTGGATCCGCAAAGAAGCGGGCCTTCTTTGCCCAGATAGGACGCTCCCCGGCGACGAAGATGAGCGCGTTGTCCGCCGGGATCCGGAGCGCCTCGTCGGGCGTCAAGAGGGCTCGGTGGGTCTCTTCTTCGGATGCCATCACATGGGACAGCCAGGGGGCGAGGCGGTTGCCCGAGTACATGCGGCGCGGCTTTCGTACCGTCATGACACCGGCCATTTCCGAGAGCAGCCGCGCCGTCTCAATCTTGTTCGGTGCGAAGGCGACCCGCACGTGGCAGTTCGAGACGATGGATTCATGGTGTCCGTAGGCGGCGTAGAGCTGCGAGAGGTCCTGAACGATGAGGAACGCCTGGATGCCGTAGCCGGCCAGATAGGCGAGCTGGGTCTCGAAGAAATCCAACCGCCCGAGCGTTGGAAACTCGTCCATCATGAGAAGGAGCCGGTGGCGGGCGGCGGCGCCCTCCCCTGCCCTTTCCGTCCCCTCGAGGCTTTCCGTCAGCCGGCTTCCCACCTGATGGATGAGGAGCCTCATGAGGGGGCGCACGCGGCTAACGTCCGAAGGCGGAACGACGAGGTAGAGGCTCACGGGCGTCTCGTAGTCCACGAGGTCCGTGACCTTGAAATCGCTCCGGCTCGTCTTCTCCGCCACGAGGTCGTCTCGGTAGAGGGAGAGGCATTTCACGGTGGACGAAATCACGCTGGAGCGCTCGTTCTCGCTCTTGTTCAAGAGCGCCCGGGCCGAGCCAGCGACGAGCGGGTGCGTCGTCGTCGGGGAGTCGCCGCCAGCCTCCCGCCACCCACGCGCGCCGGGTGGGTCGTGCTCGTAGGCCATCATCTCCTCGAGCACGGCTTCGATCGGGCGCGCCGGATCCGTGAGCAGCTCGAGACAGCCTCGGAGCGTCTTCCTTGGCCCTGCGTAGAGGACATGCAGGATCACGGCGACAAGGATCTCCTGTGCCGTGAGGTCCCAGTGGTCTTTCGTCCCGGACCCGTCGGGGTCGACCAGCATGTCGGCGATGTTCTGGGCATCGCGAACCTCGAAGTGCCCCCTCCGAACTTCGAGAAGCGGGTTGTAGTGGGCGGAGTCGCCGTCCTCGGAGGTTGGATCGAACCGCAGGCAGCGGTTTCCCAGCCCCTCCCTTCGCCATCCGGCCGTGAGCGACCAGTTTTCGCCCTTGATGTCGTGGATGAGCGCACTCCCCGTCCACGTGAGAAGCGTCGGGACGACCCATCCAACGCCCTTGCCCGAGCGTGTCGGCGCGAAGCCCAGGACATGCTGAACGCCTCCGTGACGGAGATAGGTCCCCTTGTCGCGGGGCTTTCCCCGGTGGACGCCGAGCACGACGCCCTCTCCTGAAGTGAGGTCCGAAGCGCCGATCTCCTCCCCGCTCGCCCAGCGCGCTGAACCGTGCGCATCGCTGCGGGCCGACTCCTGTTTGGCGCGTCGCCACGCTGCGACCATCCCGACGCCGAAGATCAGGTGCGCCGGGATGGCGATCAGGAAATGGGCTGTTTGAAAGGTCGGCTCAGCCCATGAGGCGTCGCCGAATCGGAGGTCCCAGCTCCAAACGCTCCACGGCGTGTAGATCGGAAGCGCTGCTGCGGCCAGCACAAGCAGGCTGCACGTTGCGAGAGATCCGCACCAGTGCTGCCAACGATCTGTCACCGCGACGCCTACCGCCGCCATCCCGAGAGAGACGCTGAACGCGCCGAGCGCCACCGAGCCCCATCCGCGGACCGTAAGGAGCGGCTCGCCGAGGTTCGAATGGAAGCCGAAACGCCAAGCCACCCACTCCGTCGTGGCCCAGATGACGAGCAGCATCGACCCGAAGATCAGCAGAACGGAGTTGATGTAGATCCCGATCCGGGCATCCGGTCGAGATTCGCCGAGGTCGTAGATCGGCTGGTCGGCCACGCCGCCGTTCCCATCGGCAGGGAACACGGGGCATCCTGGGGGGGACCTCAAGATTGCGCGCAGGGCCGAGAACCGCAAGGCGCAACGAGTCCGGGCAGGCCGAACCAAGGCGGCCTGAGTAACGATCCCCCGGCAAAGCCGGGGGCTTTCGTTTGTGAGCCGCTCAAAGCGGCGTGAACGGGGCCGCTTCACGGCCCCTTGAGCCCCCTGAAGGGGGCTGGCCTCATAGCAGGTTCAGCTGGTCGACTCTTCGGTCCTCGGCCTCTTGATGCCGGATGTACTCGCGGACCGGTAGTGTCCTACCCCGCGGGGTGTCTCCATGTGTTGACAACGATGGATCTTGATATTATATCAAGTCTAACCCCCGGCCGGCCGACACCCCTCTAGGAGCAGTTCGTTGACTCCCCCCGAGAAGCCTGGCACGGGTGCGATCCTCCAAGCCATCAAACGCTTATATGAAACCGGCGCATTCATCCCACGAGATCATTTTCACGAACGCATCGACGAGCGGTCTGTTCCCCATTCTGTCTTTCCATCAGTCTTTGAAAGCGCCGAAGTTGTCCGGGGTCCAGACTGGGATTTCGAGTTCGGAAACTGGAAAGTCACGATCGAAGGGGCCACTCCAGATGAGGAATCAGTGAGGCTCGGCTTGGCGGTAGACATAGAGGAAGACAGGCTTTTCCTCTTAACTGTCTTCTACGTAGACTGACCGAGGTTCTCAGATGAGTATGAAACCGTGCGCTACTTGCGGCAGCGAGTACAGATACACCGTTTGTGATTCATACCGGTACGCCGAGAGCGGTCTCGATAATATCTACCTCACGAATGTAGAGATCATCACCTGCAAGTGTGGGGATTCGGTTGTCATCCATTCGCAGCCCACCCTGCTCCGAATACTTGCTTCTTGTTTTGCCTTCAAGCCGGCCAGAATCCGAGGACCCGAGGTGCGATTCGCCCGGAATGTACTTGGCAAGAAGGCAAAGGACTTTGCGGAGGCTCTGTCCATCGCACCTGAACACCTTTCACGGATCGAGAATTCTGAAGAATCCATCTCGGCTTCGCTCGACAAGCATGTCCGGTATCGTCTGATTATTGAACTGGTAACGAACCACGGTCAACTCATGGCGGACACATTCGATATCGAGGAGTTCTCTCGTCTCATCGATACGAAGCTGCCGGTAGATGACGGGCACTTGGGTCTCTTTGTCTCGTACACGGGATCATACATCGGATCCAGTGATTCAAGCGTGGACTTCGAGTTCCGTGAGGCGGCCTAGTACGGCGCCTCCACCAGCTCTTCCAGCGTCCAGCGGTGATCCGCGACGCCTGCGGCCAAAGCGGGCGTCGTTCCGATGGTCGAGTGCCGCCGGCAGAAGTTGTAGTGGACGAAATGCAACGCGGTCGCGGCTCGGAGGTTCTCGATCTTCTTTGAGAAGCCGTTGGTTAGCCGCGTGAAGCGTCGCATCCCCATTCGCATCGTGAGGTTCTGGCGCTCAACGTGGGAGGTGCAGATCCGGTCCGGATCGGGGTTTCCGTAGACCGCATCCTTGTCGATCGCCACGACCTCGGGAGGCGAGTACCTACCCGTATCGAGCGGAGCCCCTTTGTACCGCTTTACGATGCGCCCGTAGTCCACCTTCGTGTCGCTGTGGATCGAGCCTCCCAGGTGCAGGCTGATGGCGTGGCGGTAGGCGTAGAGCTTGTCGGTGCTGATCTGGACCCGTCCCTCGATCCGTCGAGCAAGCTGCTTGGTCAGGATTTGGGCATCGGCATCCTTCCGGCGGCCGACGTGATGGGCTGGGACCAGCTTGGAATCGGGATCCAGGGCCACCCACGTCCAGGCGTCGCCCACGCGGGTCAGATCATCGGTGCGCTTGAGCTGGGCCCGCTTCTTCGAAACGAAGCACCAGATTTCATCCATCTCGATCTGTTCGCAGCGAACGTGACGGATCTCTTCATCCATAATCCGCTCGGCCTTCCGGCCTGTTCCTCGGTGAACACCCAAAAGCGGCCATACGTGATCACCTGAAAACCGGCCATAGAACGGGGAGTCGTCCAGGACGTTGAGGCGGGCGAGGCGGATAGCCTCGCCCGCCATGGCAAATGTCTTGGACGCAGAGAAACAGCAG
>JAAETT010000116.1 GCA_024228115.1 bacterium | reverse complement strand
GCCAGTGTGTGGAGGCAGAGCCATGAGTCGTTCGGCACGGCAGCCGTGGACCCCACGAGTACGGTGGCCCTCAACACCCGCTTCCCTGGCCAGTACGCCGATGGCGAGACAGGCCTCCACTACAACAGGTTCAGGTATTTCAGTCCTGCCACTGGACGCTACATCAACGCCGATCCTATCGGTCAACTGGGCGGGGCGAACACGTTTTCATACGCATGGTTAGGCCCGACTGTGGCCATCGACCCGGCTGGGCTTCAACCGGGGCCGTACGGCCTGGGTAACGGCCCATATGGTCAATCCAATATGGTGGCCCGAAACGCAGGCAACTTGAACGTTGGCCCTGCGCTTCGAAGCCTTGCAAAGCAGGGTGTGAGTCTCCGCGGAACTGTGAACACCTTTCCGTTCTTCCCCGGCCGGCCTGGATTCGGATTCACTGCTGGCGCTTCTGGCGCGCTCTGCTTCGACGATGACGATGAGATCTCGGGATTTCAGGTGTCTGTTCAAGGCGGATCGGGAGCAGTTGTTGGGCCGGCTTCGGGTTCGTTCCGTTTGCGCGCTCCGCTCGGGACTCTCGGCGGGTCGAGCAGGCAGAGTACAAGCCCCAGCTTTCCAGTCGCGAACGTCCCAGTAGGTCAGCTAACAGGATCATTTTCGCAAACGAACAGGGTAACGGCGGCGATTCCTCTCACTCCTGTAGGTGCCTCTGCGAGCCAGTCAGGTTCGGGTCCTGTGAAGTTCACGGGTGGGCTTGTCGCTGGTGCCACAGCGTTCGTGGGTCAGGAAGGCTCGATCACGTACAGCTACGGTTGCACTTGCGAGGAGAGTCCATGACGCGTCGACTCTATTCGACGCTTCACAAGAAACTGGCTGACACCAAGCGGCCAAAGATGGCTTTGGGATTGGTGGCTGTGGTCTGCCTCGCTCTTTTCGGTTTGCACGCCCATGGCCTAATTTTGCTCTGGCCCAAGGTCTTGGCCCTACTCGTACCATTGGCGTGCTTGTCGATCGTACCATTGATGGCAATCGGCTTCGGTTTCGGTACAGGTGATTCCGCGGGCAACGAAGGGCCCGCGGTTTCGCTCAATGGTTGGTTTGGGGCGGCAATCCTCGATGCGATTGGTGCTGCAGCACTCGGCTTCTTGCTGTTTGCACTGGTCGCGAAGTAGTTCATACGGCCCCCATCCCTACACTCGCTGGATTTCAATACAACAGGTTCAGGTATTTCGATCCCGGGGTTGGGAGGTACTTGAACGCTGACCCACTAGGCCAACCCGGGTCTCTTACGGTCCGCATCCGGCTTCCCGTACCGGCCGGTTTTCCGGCCTATTTGCCTGCGCCGGTTCCGGCCCGATATGCTCCCGGATCCGCAAACATATTTGTCTACTCCTTGTCGAATCCCCTGTCGTTTAGTGATCCATCTGGCCTACTCTGGGTCTATTCGCAGTCCAGCGGCAACTTGAGCCACATCAACACAAGCCCGGGACCCAATGCTGGAACTGTTACACACCACGGTAACGCTGCGAGCGGGAACTACTCGGGGTTCGGCACGGGTTTGAACAACCCAGCGCTGCAGGGCCTGCAAGGAGCCAATGCCGGTCAGCCGAAGCAGAACGCGGGGCCCATTCCTCAAGGCAACTACACGATTGGCCCCCAATTCCACCATCCCAACTTGGGCCCCGCGGCGATGAGGTTGACCCCTAGTCCCTTGTCACACCAAAAGCTGGGGGTAGAGTCGTCGCAGTTTCACGCGGGCTTGTTGGGTCGTGAATTGCCAGTCGACGCCCTTCGTCGTTCGGTTGCGATCGTCTTGCCAGGCTTGGACTTGGCGCGTGAG
>JAAETT010000115.1 GCA_024228115.1 bacterium | reverse complement strand
TGGGATTAGGCTTAGGATTTGGCTTAGGCTTAGGATTAGGATTGGGTTTAGGCTTAGGATTGGGCTTAGGCTTAGGATTTGGCTTAGGATTGGGCTTAGGCTTAGGATTGGGCTTAGGCTTAGGATTAGGCTTAGGATTGGGCTTAGGCTTAGGATTGGGCTTAGGCTTAGGATTGGGCTTTGGCTTAGGATTTGGCTTAGGCTTAGGATTAGGATTGGGCTTAGGCTTAGGATTGGGCTTAGGCTTAGGATTGGGCTTAGGCTTAGGATTGGGCTTAGGCTTAGGATTGGAGTTAGGTTTGCTTAGGCTTAGGATGGGGTTTAGGCTTAGGATTTGGCTTGGGCTTAGGATTGGGCTTAGGCTTAGGATTGGGCTTAGGCTTAGGACTGGGCTTAGGCTTAGGATTAGGCTTAGGCTTAGGATTGGGCTTTGGCTTAGGATTAGGATTGGGCTTAGGCTTAGGATTGGAGTTAGGTTTGCTTAGGCTTAGGATGGGGTTTAGGCTTAGGATTTGGCTTGGGCTTAGGATTGGGCTTAGGCTTAGGACTGGGCTTAGGCTTAGGATTAGGCTTTGGCTTAGGATTAGGATTGGGCTTTGGCTTAGGATTGGAGTTAGGTTTGCTTAGGCTTAGGATGGGGTTTAGGCTTAGGAGTTGGCTTGGGCTTAGGATTGGGCTTAGGCTTAGGTCTGGGCTTAGGCTTAGGATTAGGCTTTGGCTTAGGAATAGGATTGGGCTTTGGCATAGGAT
>JAAETT010000114.1 GCA_024228115.1 bacterium | reverse complement strand
TTCTTCACATGGGCCCGCTAAGTTAATCAGCCAATCTGCGCTTGTCACAGTTTCGAGGGTGGTGGTCTATTGATCGCATTTCTGCCTGCCCCTTTGCTCTGTGATCCTGTTGCTCGTGTGTTCCTATTGCTCTGTGTTCTTATTGCCTTGTGTTCTTATTGCCTAGAGGGATTTCTGGGGCACCTAACAGAGCACACGGAAACATTTTAGGGACCATTATTAAAACTCCTCCCCCTTGACGTTGCATCCTATCACTCCTAAAAATAGTATAATTCTTTTAATTGGGAATTAAGCTGTCACTAAGATTCCCCAACCAAGACTCATTAATACAAATAATACTCGTTTTAATTGATTTTCAGATAGCCATACACCTGCTGGTATCAGAGACGAACTTCAGGATAAAAATGGATCTCCAGGTGGGATTTGAACCCACGTCTCTTGCCATACCGGGGCATGCGCCTTACCACTAGACCACTGGAGCACATTAGAATCCGTCATTTACTGTCTCTTAAGGATGTTAGAGGGACTCTATATGCAGGCGGCTAGAAATATCCAGCTCTTCAATACCTACAATGACCTCGTTGTT
>JAAETT010000113.1 GCA_024228115.1 bacterium | reverse complement strand
GAAGCACACTCCGCATTCGCGCCACGGAATGGGCATCGACCACCCAAAACGAGATCCGTCAGCGTCAATCGCCGCGCGGCACGCTGAAACATTGGAAAGCCAGCTTCTCAGCCAACTTTCGTGCATAGTTCAGGCTAGAGCCGCGAACTCCGCGGCCCGGCGTCGCTGCGCCTCCTCCGTCTTGGTCGTCGCAAGCTCGATCGCGTCCACGGCCAGGCGCCGCTCTGACTGCCGTCGCTCGAGCTCCCCGCGTGCCGCGTCGAGGTTCCGCGCGGCGTCCCGTCTGGCGCGGCGCGCAGCCTGGAGGGCCCGGACCTCGCGGGCGACGACCGCGGCGATGGCATCGTAGCTCTCGAGGGAGAACGGGGGATCGTCCTCCACCACCGTCGCAGGGCCCCCTGCCAGGTGCTGCTCCGCCTCCGCCAGGCTGCGTTCGAGGGCCGTGCGCGTATCCAGGAGCGCGAGCTGGCTTCCGGCCAGGCTCTCCAGGCGCTCCAGGACAATGCGCTTGTGCGTGACGAAATCCGAGCCGGCCGGCGTTGCCGTGGCCACCGGGGACTCGTCCAGAGCCGCGATCTCCCCCCGGATCTCTGCCTGGAGGGCGAGGGCGCGACTGCGCCGCTCTTCGAGGGAGAGCGGCTGCGAAGTGCCGGCCGCTTCCTCCGCTGCCGGCCCCGCCGGGATCTGGCCGAAGGCGGACGCCGGAGCCAGCAGAAGGTAGATCACGGGGGCGAGGGCGAGGGCGACGGCCCGGAGGCCGGGCTGGGGCTGCCGCGTGGAACTCATGACCCCGTGGAGTTAGCACGCAGAACGCGCGGCATCCTTTCTTCGTGGGCCTGGCCTGGGGGAGCCGTGAGCGCGAAGTGGACGGCTCCAGCTCCCGGACCTGCTGCCGGACGCCAGGGCGTGCCCTCTGGCACTGCGGAGGAAGAGAAGACCGACCGTGCCCGCGGGCGGCCCGAGACGCATCGAGAACGCCCGGTTGAATCGGTCCGCGTACAGGTCCGCGTGCTCCGTGGCTCGCACGGCCATATCGCAACGGAACTTTCCCCGCCCGAGCTGGCGCACCTCCTGGTTGACGCCGTGGCGCTGCATCATCTCCTGGTTCTCTTCCGCCGACCGGAACACGATCGTCTCTGCCGGGGAAAGATCCGAGGAGAAAGCCTGATAGTTCATCCACAGCCCTTGCCTACCGTGGAGCGCTCGGATGCTGGTCCCTAGCCTGAACTATGCACGAAAGTTGGCTGAGAACCTGGCTTTCCACGGTTTCGGCGTGCCGCGCGGCGATTGACGCTGACGGATTTCGTTTTGGGTGGTCGATGCCCATTCCGTGGCGAGAATTTGGGGCGTGCCTCGG
>JAAETT010000112.1 GCA_024228115.1 bacterium | reverse complement strand
TGCAGAGCTCGTCAGCGAATTGCGTCCGGAAATCGTCGGCCACTTCGATCTGATCCGGAAGTTCGATGGCGATGGGGCGGGCTTTGGGGATGAAGTCTGGCCCCATGTCGAGCGCGCACTCGAATCCGTCAAGGCGGCGAGCGCCGTGCTCGATGTCAATCCGGGTGCCCATCGACGCGGCTTGTCTCCTGTCTATCCCCTTCCACAAATCCTGAAACGTGCTCGTGAGATGGGCATCGGCGTCACCCTGGGCGACGACAGCCACGGCGCTCACGACGTGGGCGTCGGCCTCGAGGCATGTACGCAAGCGATCCAGGCGGCGGGGTACCAGGAGGTCGCCTACTTCGGCCGCACTGCCGGGGAGGTGAAGCGGTATGCGGCACCGGTTGGCCAGGTGAAGCCGGGGCCGTGACCACACCTGGTTCTACGGGGTCCTCGACCGCCGGGTGAATCTCCAGCGACCACTCGTCTGCGTGTGCTCAGCCCGGGAACGTGTCGCTAGAAGGGAATCGAGGACGTTCGGGGCAAGGAAGCGTGGTCCGCGGACCGAAGCCGAAACGTTCGCCTCCAGATACTCGGAGAGCCAGAGTTCGTCGATCTGGAGAGGGTCGTCGTAGAGAGAAAGCGCCGTGCTCGGCCCCGCTTCGATGCTGACCGCCTGGGCTCCGAGTTCGCTTCGTGTGAAGGCCAGGGCACGGCGCAAACTGGGTGCGGTGTCGCCGACGACCACCACCTCTCCCGGTAGAGAGCGACGCAACTCCGTGACGCGCGCCTCCGCGGTAAACACGACGGGTCGCGGACTTGCGGCGAAGGCCGGGTGATGGGGGTCGAGGTCACGCCCAGAGCTGAGCACGATCAAGAAGGGAGGTTCGCTCTTCCGAAGGGCGACCTCACGCCAACCCGTGAGGGCTTCGACGTCTTTCGGCGCGCCTTGGATTTCGTGCCGGACCTCGGGTTCCTCGCGCAGGATCCGCCCCGTCGTCAGGATTGCGTCGCTGCGCGCACGGGCCGCATTCAGCAAGAAGAAGTCGAACTCACTCCTGGGCGCGTCGTGCTGGATCCGCAACACCTCGCCCGCCGCACTGAGAGCTGCGACGTGTAGAACCAGCGAGGCCACCGGGACGGCTCCGCCTAGCACGTTCTCGAGCTTGTGTTCGACGGTTGTCATGCCTTCCGGAGAGAATGCGCTCTTTCTGCTTCGGCTGGCAACCCACGGGAGATCGTCGTAGCGTCGTTGCCATGACAGGACCCCTCGACGGAGTGAAGGTACTCGAACTTGCGGGGCTCGGCGCGTTGCCTTTCGGCTCGCTCAAGCTCGCCGACATGGGTGCGGATGTCGTCAGGCTCGACCGTGTGTCCGAGGTCCCCGAAGAGCCCGAGGATGGTGGCTACAGCTTCTGGGATCGTGGGCGACGCTCGATGGCCGTCGATCTGAAGCATCCGGACGGAGTGGCGACCGTGCTTCGGCTCGCGGAGAGAGCGGATGTGTTCCTCGAGTCCTTTCGTCCCGGTGTGACCGAGCGCCTCGGGGTAGGGCCGGAGGACGTGATGGAGCGCAACCCGCGCATCGTCTACGGCCGGCTGACAGGCTGGGGCCAGGAAGGTCCTCTGGCTCACACGGCCGGCCACTCACTCAACTACGAAGCGATCACCGGCGTGATCCGCGCAATCGGCCCGGCCGGCGGCCCGCCGGTTCCGCTCCTCCAGATTATCGGAGACTTCGCTGGCGGAGGTCTGCTGCTCGCGTACGGGGTGGTGTGCGCCCTGCACGAAGCGCAGCGTTCAGGGCGAGGACAGGTGGTGGATGCCGCGATGGTCGATGGCACCATGTCGCTCCTGACGCCCTACTACTCGATGGCCTCGAGTGGCATGCACACGGAGGAGATGGGCTCGAATCTCTTCGACGGAGGTGCACCGTTCTACAACGTCTACGAGACCAAGGACGGCAAGTACGTGAGCGTGGCCCCGATCGAGCCGCATTTCTACGCGCTGCTGGTAGAGAAGATGGGTCTCGATCTCGCGAGCCTGCCCGACCAGAACGATCGAAGCTCCTGGCCGGAACTGCGCGAGCGCTTCAGCGTCGTGTTCAAGACCCGAACACGCGACGAATGGTGCGAGATCCTGGAGGGCACCGATGCGTGCTTCGCGCCGGTGCTGAGCTTTGGCGAAGCGCAGACGTATCCCCACCACGAAGCCCGAGGTGTCTTTCGGCCCGGTGGTGGGATGCCGGAGCTCGCTCCTTCGCCGCGGCTCTCACGTACGCCGGGAGAGCCGGGTGGGTCGCCGGCCTTTGCGGGCGCTGATACCGATGCGGTGCTCGAGGAGTTCGGATTCGATCGCAACGAGATCGCTGAACTACGAGAGCGGGGAGCGGTGAAGTGAGGGAGCTGGGTTCCCATCGCGGGCTCGAGTTGCATACGATACGTTCCGTATTGTAATATACCGGACACGATGCACGTTCGGTTCTCCGAGCAGGATGAGGCCTTCCGCCGTGAGGTGGCCTCCTGGATGGACGCCGCCCTCAGCGGCGAATTCAGCGTCTTGCGCGGCCACGGAGCCGCCCAGGCAGACGCGATGTCCCATCTCGAGGAGCGTCGCGCCTGGGAGAAAAAGCTCGCATCCGGGGGTTGGACCTGCGTCGGCTGGCCGGCCGAGTACGGCGGTCGCGGCCTCTCGCTCTCCCAGGAAGTGATCTTCCACGAGGAGTACGCGAGGGCCGGGGCGCCGACGCGTCTGAATCACATGGGCGAGACGCTGCTCGGTCCGACACTCATCGCGTTCGGTACCTCCGAGCAGAAGCAACGCTTCCTGCCGCCTGTCGTCGCCGGCGAGGAAATCTGGTGTCAGGGTTTCTCGGAGCCCAACGCCGGGAGCGATGTCGCGAACGTCCAGACCCGGGCGTGGCTCGAAGGCGACGAGTGGGTCATCGAAGGCCAGAAGGTCTGGACATCCTGGGCGTCCGTTGCGGATTGGTGCTTCACGTTATGCCGCACCGATCCGGATTCGAAGCTCCACAAAGGCCTCACCTACTTGCTGATTCCCATGGCTCAGGACGCGGTGGAAGTCCGTCCGATCGAGCAGATCACCGGGGAATCCGAGTTTGCCGAGGTCTTCTACAACCAGGCGCGTACCGGCAAGGACCATCTGATCGCGGGCCCCGGCGACGGTTGGAAAGTGACCATGGGCACGCTCGCCTTCGAGCGCGGCGTCTCGACACTCGGTCAGCAAATGCTCTTTCGAAGCGAGTTGCTCGAGATCATCGAAGTGGCGAAGGCTTCCGGAAAGGCAAACGATCCGATCTACCGACAACGAATCGCAGACGCTTGGATCGGGCTGGAGATGCAACGCTACAACGCGCTCCGAACCCTCTCGGCCAAGGATGCGACCACTGAGCCCGCCGGCCTGGTGACCAAGTTGTTCTGGGCTACCTGGCATCGAAAGCTGGGCGAGTTGGCGATGGACGTGCTCGGAGATGACGGTCAGATCCTGGAAGCCGCGCCCTACGAGTTGACTCCGCTTCAGCAGATGTTCCTCTTCACGCGCTCCGACACCATCTACGGCGGAACCAACCAGGTGCAACGAAATCAGATCGCGGAGCGCGCCCTCGGACTCCCGCGGGAGCCTCGCCCGACCGCATGAGCAAGCTTGCACCTCCCTACCCGAAGGGTCGCAACCTCCTCGAAGGCAAGAACGTGCTCGTGACGGCCGCTGCCGGTACGGGGATCGGATTCTGGGCGGCTCGTCGCGCGATCGAGGAAGGCGCTCATGTGATGATCAGCGACATCCACGAGCGAAGGCTCTCCGATGCAGCGCAAGAGCTGAAGAAGCTCACCGGCACGGAGCCCGGCACCACCCTTTGCGATGTCACTTCCGAGCAGGATGTGCAGGCTGCGATCCAGGCCGCGTTGACCGGGCTCGGCCATCTCGACGTCTTGATCAACAATGCGGGCCTCGGCGGCTTCGGTCACGTCGTCGATCTGACGGATGAGCAATGGAACAAGGTGCTCGATGTGACCCTGAACGGCACCTTCCGGATGACCCGCGCCGTGTTGCCGCATATGCTCGAGCGCGGCAGTGGCGCGATCGTGAACAATGCTTCGGTGCTCGGTTGGCGGGCTCAGCCGGGACAGAGTCATTATGCCGCCGCCAAGGCGGGTGTCATGGCTTTCACGCGCTGCGTGGCGATGGAGGCGGCCGAGGGTGGCGTGCGGGTGAACGCCGTCGCCCCCAGTCTGGCGATGCATGAGTTCCTTTCGAAGGTCACGCCCGAGGGGCTGCTCGATGAGCTCATCGCAAAGGAGGCCTTCGGCCGGGCCGCCGAACCTTTCGAAGTCGCCAACGTCATGATCTTCCTCGCCAGCGACTATGCCTCCTACATGACCGGCGAAGTCGTTCCCGTTTCGAGCCAACACGCCTGACGGCAGGAGACCTGATGCCCACCATTTTCGAGAGTCCGAAGGATCTTCTCTCCGCCGTCGGCAAGAGCCTCGGTGCGAGCGAGTGGCTGTCGATCGATCAGGAGCGGATCGATCAGTTCGCAGAAGCCACGGGGGATCATCAATGGATTCATGTGGATGCCGAGCGCGCCAAGGCGGGTCCGTTCGGGGCCACGATTGCCCACGGCTATCTGACACTCTCGCTGGTCAACGCGCTTCTTCCCCAGATCATCGTCGTGAAGAACATCTCCATGGGCGTGAACTACGGCACGGAGAAGGTGCGCTTCCCGGCTCCCGTTCCCGTGGGCTCGCGTCTCCGCGCAGTCGGAGAGTTGGTGAAGGCCGAAGAGGTCAAGGGAAGCGCAGTCCAGGCGACCGTGAAGGTCACCATGGAGATCGAAGGCAGCGAGCGTCCCGGTTGCGTCGTTGAGACGATCAGTCGCTTCGTGCCTGCGTAGGAAGAGGATTGTCATGAAGTTCTGGCAGGTTCTCTCCTTCACTGAACCGGATCAGCTGATCCCGCTGGCCCAGGCCGCCGAAGAGGCCGGCTTTCATGGCGTGATGCTCTCGGACCATCTCTTCTTCCCCGGTACGCTCGAGAGCCGGTACCCGTACTCCGAGGACGGCACGCCGGGTTTCGATGGCAACACTCCCTGGCCCGAACCGTGGACCACGATCGCGGCCATGTCCGCCGTCACCGAGCAGCTCCAATTCGGAACGATGGTCTACATCCTGCCGCTCCGAAATCCGATCGAGCTGGCGAAGAGTCTCGGAACCGTGGCCTTTCATTCGAAGGGCCGCGTCACATTGGGTGCTGGCGCGGGCTGGATTCGGGAGGAATTCGAAACCCTGGGGGTCGATTTCAAGACCCGGGGCAAGCGGATGAACGAGATGATCGAGGTGATGCGCCGCTTGTGGTCCGGCGAGATGGTCGAGCACCACGGCGACCATTTCGATTTCGGTCCCTTGCAGATGAGCCCCGCACCAGGCGCCGAGATTCCGATCTACATCGGAGGCCTCTCGAAGTTTGCATTGCGCCGTGCTGCGACGCTTGGCGACGGCTGGGTCGGGACAGGTCAGACGCCGGATGAGGCCGTGGAATTCTGCACGACGTTGCGAGGCCTTCGCGAGGAGGCGGGCCGCGGGAGCGATCCCTTCGAGACGATCATCCCGCTCGTCGTCCCGCTCGAACTCGATCTACTGCGCCGTCTCCAGGGCGAAGGAATGACCGCGACGACCTGCTACCCGTTCAGTTATCAGATCGGACCGACTTCGACGCTTCAGCAGAAGCGCGATCTCATGATGCAGTTCGGCGAGAATGTGATCTCCAAGCTCGGCTGAGGGTCGCTAGAACCAGCGCCCCCTCACTAGAACCCATTCCACCGCCATCGAGTCTGCTTCCCTGGGAAAAAGGAGGCCGAAACGGGCTACGGTCCCGGCGAAGGAGACCGCGAATGCCCGAGACCGCCGCCCCCGATCACGACGTCGTCTACCGCAGCTGCAACCTGTGTGAAGCCCATTGCGGCATTGCGGTGACGGTTGATCGGGCCGCAAACCGGGTCATCGATATCCGCGGCGACGAGAACGACGTCGTCAGCCGGGGATATGTCTGCCCTAACCTGAACTATGCACGAAAGTTGGCTGAGAACCTGGCTTTCCACGGTTTCGGCGTGCCGCGCGGCGATTGACGCTGACGGATTTCGTTTTGGGTGGTCGATGCCCATTCCGTGGCGAGAATTTGGGGCGTGCCTCGG
>JAAETT010000111.1 GCA_024228115.1 bacterium | reverse complement strand
CCGTTGTCTCCAAGACGGACCCGTCGTCGTCTAGTCGCTTGATCTCCTTGATGTTCGTGATGTCCGGACCCGCGCGGTGAAATGTGTAGTCGGTGTGAAAGACCTTGTTCGGGAAAAAGGTAGAATCGATCTCGTAGGACTTCACCCAGTGGTCGTCGTACGTCCAGGTCTCAGTGACGATCTCGCCGGAATCGAGGGTGACGACGCGCTCGGACAGGTTGCTGTCGAGGCCGTAGGTCAAGTCAATCGTCTTCTGGAGGACGAGGCCTCCTGGCAGATACACTTCCACCTTGTCGAGGAACCCGTTGCCATCGCGGATGTAGTGGAACTCATTGTCGAGGGCGTCGATCCGCTTCGTGAGGAAGTTCTGCGTGTTGTACTCGAACGTCTCGATCGCCGTCCCCGTGACCGTTCCCGTGTCGTCCTTGATCGTTCTCGTCACCACCGTCGTGAGAGGTGTCGAGTAGTCGAAATCGAGTACCCGGTCGCAAGCGACCGTGCAATCGCCCCGGGTCTGCTGGATCACGCGGTCTTCGGCGTCGTAGACCTGGATCCACGGCGTCTCGCCCTGCCCCAGCTGGATGCTCGTCAGGTTGTGCGGATCCGTTGGGTCCGTGTCGCTGTACTCGTAGGTCTCGAGGATTGCGTCAGTGGCATCGACAGGAAGGCGGACCTCAGTGAGGTTGCCTTGCGTCTTGGTCACCTGGTAGGTGTCGTGGGTGTAAGTGACGGTGCGCCCGTCCGAAGCTAAGGCCGAATTCAGGCGGCCTGAGGTCGGGTGGTAGGTGAAGGTCACGTCCCGACCCGTCACGGTGGTATCCGCGAGCTGCTCGTAGATCCGCGTGAGCTGGTAGACCCGTGCAACCGTCATCGGCTCTGTCGGGATCACCGCGAACGGCGAAGTCCCTTCCAGATCCTTCTTGCCCATTAAGTCGTACTCGAAATGGAGCCGGTTGCCGCTTCGATCGCGGAGCTCACTCAGGTTGCCTTGAGGGTTGAAATGAGCTTCTGCACCTCTCGGGTAGTGAAGCACGTAGCTCCCGTTGCCGAGATCATCGAGGGTTTCCTTGCGACCGACCTTGGGAACAAGCGTGCCTCCGTCGAGTTCGAAGCGGTGGCGATAGCCGCAGCTGTTTCGAATGGTCACCGAGCCGTCGGGATACTCGAAGAGCTTCAGGTCATGGGAAAAGGACCAGCCGTAGCCAAGAGGTGAGTCGTAGGTGCTCTTGTTGTCATAGCGGCGAGAGAGTTGGATGGGGTAGACGCCGGGGACAACCAGATCGGTGCGTGTCAGCACCTCGCGGCCATTCACCGCACTCACGGGCCTACCGCTGCCCGTGGCGTTTGTATTGCCTGAGACGCTACTGCTTCCGGCCGCGGGATTCCCCGCAACGCCACCTGGGCCTGGCGGCGTCGGGGGCGGGCAGGGAGGAGGACACTGGCCCGGATTGGCAGATCCATCACAGCCCGGATCCGGATTCGGGTCCGACGGGGGGCCACCGGTCGAAGTCGAGACCGGGCCGATGTCTGTCGCCCATCCGGAGACGCTCCCGACACAGCAAATCAAGAGCACCGCAAGAAACCGCAACCACTTGCTCATCACTCTGCCTCCGTTTTCGGCTTCGTCGTCGCGTCGATCTCGACCGCGAGTGTCGCTGTTCCGAAATTTCCGCTGTAGCCCCGCAGGTTTCCCGTTACGTAGTGCACGCCCGGCGAGACGGTTTCCGTCTTCCACCGCCAGCTCGTCGGGAGAAACCCCACCTCGTTCTCGAAGCGAAAGATCCCGTCCACGAAGAAGACGACCTCGAAGCGCTCCGCCAGAAGACGTTCGCGCTCGGCCGGGTCCGGGACGTCGAGCTGAATGTGGGTGAACCCGGTCGCCACCGCTGCGTCTCCACGTCGCTTGCCTTCCTGGTCGTGCACCGAGAGAACGACCTGGAGATCGTGCCGGCCCTCCGCCGGTTGATCGAAGACGCTCCGCGGCCCCCGAACGCCTTTCGCCCGATCACGTTTGGGGGGCGACTCATCGAACGCAATCCATCGAGGCTCCGTGGTCGCTTGGACGGCTCCTACGAAGAGGGTATTGGCGGGCAGCGAGACCGCGTTGGCCGAAAGTTCGAGCTTGGGATGGTGCGTGAGATCGAATACGGACGACGCGTCTTGACCATCCCAAGGCTCGTCGTTGTGCCCCCCCATGCGGGCCGGCCAGTCAAGGATCGTCCGCAACAGGGGCCCGTCCTCCGCCAGCCCGGCCCGGAGACTGATGCGGCAATCCGATGCAACCACGTAGTGGACCCGGCCTGAATCCGCGTCCCATCGAATCGCTTCGATGGAAACCGCCTCGCCACCGGTCGAGTCGGTGAGATCGTGGAGAACCGTCGCGCCGCCAGCCCCGGTAGCCACAAGGGTGTAGTGGTAGGCATCGGCGGGGACGAGCCGACCCTTTGAATCCTTCCCATCCCACGCCAAGGCGTGCTCGCCGGCCGGCAACTCCCCCTCGCTGTCAACAGCACGCACCTGAAGATCTCGACCGTCCCAAATGCGCAAGGTCAGCTGGGCCGGCTCATCGATGCGAAAGCGAACCCGCACCGATTCACCTTCGGAGGGCTCGAAAACGCGGCGATCGGGAATGACCGGGCTCAACACGAGGGCCCGCACAGCAAGCGCCGGCCCGAAGGCCAAGAAGAGCGCCGCAAGAAGGACAGAAACGCGCCTCAAGGCCCTTCTCCTACGGAACGCGGCCACCACCAGGCCGGCCGGCGGGCGCCGCGTGGCGTCTCGGTCAGCTGCTCTGGAATGCTGCCTGCCCCCGGATCGCTCGGGATCCGGATCTTCCAGATCTCGGGCTGGCCGGATCGGCTCGATTCAAAAACGATCTCGCGTTCGTCAGGAGAAAACGAGGGACCTGCGTCCAGGGCAGGATGATCGGTCAACGGACGGGCCTTCGACACACTCTCTCCTGCCCACACCTCGAAGTTCCCGCTGCGATTCGTGGAAAAAGCAATCGAACCCAGCGGCCCGATGGTCACATCAAAGTGATAAGCCTCCCCCGCCGTAAGTGCCTCGCGCCGGGTGCCATCGGGGGCCACCCGCCAGATGTGATGGCCCACCATGGCCTCTCGCGAAAGGAAGTAGATCCAGGCGTTTGACGGATCCCAGGCCGGCTCGTGCTGCACGTGAGGGGCATTTGTCATCCGTCGGGGCTCGCCGTTTCCGCCGAGGGGCACGACGAAGATCTCGTGATCGTCCCTTGACCCGGCGGGCGAGTAAGAGACGGCGATCTCCGCACCGGAGGGGCTCACGACGGCATCGCTGGTTTCGTCGAAGGGGATATCAACTAAAACGGGTGGCCCCCCGGCCAGATCCACACGCCGAGGCGGGCCCTGTTGGGCGCTCACCATCAGCGCTGCGCCGTTTGGAAACCAATCGACGCGGGTCTTATCCACCGGGCTATCGGTCAGCTGCCGGGCTCGCCCCCCATCGGCTGCCATCACCCAGGCTTGCCAATAGCCGTCCGTGTGTCGAAGGAAGGCGACACGCCCATCCTCTGCTGCGGCGACCGGGTGGGCCCATGGCCCCGCCCATAGAAACACGAGCAGCAGGAGGCCCCGCCCGAGCCCTCGCCTCGGCTGGTGGATCATCGTTGAATCTGAAGCGAGCCGCGGTAGAGCGTGGAGAACCCCGTGACATCGCTCGTCGCTTCGATCGTGAACGTGTGGTGGCCCTCGGAGTCAACACGGACGTAGTTTCCCTCATCCCCATCCCCATCCGGATCCGCCGGATCGAGACCGGTCCACGGGACGACGTAGTCCACGGGATTGCCGCCAGATTCCGCCGGCTGGAGAACGTTGTCGACCAAGGTCTGAATCTTTGGGCTGGGATCGTCAGGATCATAGATGCCCGGCGGCAGCACCTTGATCGTTACATGTGAATCTTGATCGAGCCGATACGTGAGCTTCGAGATCTGCTCGTAGCTATGCGTCACGAGCCACGGATCGGCCTTCACCTCGATATGCGGCGACGTGCCCGTGATGAGTGGCTTCGTCCCCTCGACAACGACCAAGTTGTAGCGAAGCGGAGAATTCGAATCGGTGTTGATCGTTTGCTGCCCTTCGAGAGGCACGCCTGACGGATCACGGCCGTCCCATACCAGCGTGTGTGTGCCGGGGGGAATGACTCGTCGCCAAAGGGGGACTATTGGCCCCGATGCAACCCTGGCACTTAGATTCACCTCCGAGGCGTTAGCTGTGACCTGGAGTTCCCGATGCCAGAACTCGTTTCGGTACGTGTTGTATCCGGGGTCGCCCGAATCCGCCCACTGAACTCCTGGCGCTAGCGGTGGGCCGTTCACGAACCACGGGCCCGGAGCATAGAGGAATCCGTCGGCATCGATGGTGTAGGTGTAGCCGTCCTCGGCCACGTAGCCGCCGACATCATCCTTGCCGTCCCAGATCACGTTGTTCGGCCCCGCCGGGGCGCCCGCAAGATGGATGGTTCGGGTGAGCGGACCCAGCGTTGAACCTGTCCCCTTGTAGAAGTGCACGTCTACTGAGGCGGCTGGAGCCCCCAGCACGAAATCGATAGAGACCGACTCGCCCTGGAGAGGCTTGAACCCGTCGACGGAGCGAGTCACCGTGTGCATTAGCTGCGTGAAGACCGGCCCCGGAATCGATGCTCCATTCTCAGCGTTCAAGAGATCCGACAGATCGATGACGGGAACTTGAGGATCCGCTGGAGCCTCGATGGTCGCCTGAATCGCGGCCAGACTTGTATCCCCCCACCAATTTCGCTTGAAATCTAGGACCTGGCTCGTGCCCTCGTAGAACATTCCCTTGACCTCGAGGTTGCGAAGGAACCCGGGGGAATACTCGTTGGCGAAGATGTTGCTGTCATTGACCACAGGTGCTGGATTTTTGTCCGCCGTATGCTGGCCAAAGAGCTGGATGCCCGTGCGGTTTGCGGTGATCGTACTTCCGGTGATGTGGGGACTCGATTTCCCCGCCATGTAGATTCCCACGAAGGTGCCCTCGATACGCGTGTCGGTGATTGCAGGCGATGCCCCTGCATTCGCAATCGCGCTGCCAAGACGAATGCCCGTACCGAGCCCGAGCTGAGTGCCCGTATTGTGAATCCAGCTGCCGGTGATGGATCCCACCGTCGGCCCGCTCGTCCAAGAGCCATCGATCCAGATCCCCGTTTCCGCGAAGTTTGCGATCTCGGTTTCCGAAATCGCCACATCCACGTCGCGCACCCACACAGCGCGCTGGGCGTCTTGGATCAGGACCTCATTGAGAGAAGACCCCGCGCTGGTCGACTCGAAGACGATCCCCTCCCAGCTTCCAGCTGTGGCGGTCGGGTGGGAGAACGTTACGCGGTTCCCCGAAACACCCGCGACGTGCAGGGTCCCCTCGACCACGAACGAGGCATCGTCCACCATCGAGATCGTTACGCCCTCAGGAATCGTGAGTGTGGCACCGACGGGGACGACCAGGCTTCCAACGGCCTCGTAACTCGTGTCCGCTGTGAGGCTGGACGCTCCCGTTGGAAAGAGCCCGCCAAGAAAAGCGCCAGTGACCGGTACCCCGGCCGGAATATCGTTTACGCTTGCGTCAAGGAAGGGAACGGCGTCGACGTACGGCCGGCTACTACCTCCATCCGTCGCGTCGAAGATCCCGGCAGCCACTTCGCTAGCCGTCAGCGCGTCCCACCAATTGTTCCCGGCTTCGATTTCGTGGGATCCGCCGCTTGCCGCGAATACGTTGTAGAGAGGGAAGCCAGACCCGGTGTTGTTCGTGTGAATATCGTTGCCAGAGATTGTCGGGGATGAAGCGCCGGGCGAAACGATGTAGATCCCGTAGTCGTTCCCCGTGATGACATTCGCACCATCGATGACGGGGGACGACGCTCCGGTGACATGGATGCCCCGGCGATTGGCTTGAATCGTATTGCCCTGGATCGCCGGAGATGATCCGGTCTCAAGGTGGATTCCGTGGTCGAGGTCTCGGATCAGGTTGCCGGTGATCGTACTTCCCGCCGATGGACCAACCATGTGAATTCCATAGGTCCCGCTCGTCGAGGAGCCGAGGGTGTGAGTGAAGTTGTTGTCCGCAATCGTCGCCACCGCGCTATTGACACGGATGCCGGCGCCCGGCGAGCCCAGGGGTCGGCCGAAATCAATGAAGTCGGTCTCGGTGATCGACACCGTGCCGGTGGCGCCGTTGATATCGACTCCGTGTCGTGCGTGGAGAATGTCCGCAAAAGAAATCACGCTCCCCGAACTCCCCGGGAGAAGAAAGATCCCATCCCAGGATCCGCTGGTCGGCGTGGTCTCGCTTGATTCGAGACGAATGCGATTGCTGCTGTTTCCTTGAAGATCAAGCGTTCCAGAAACATTGATGGCCACACCCAGCACTGCTTCGATCACCACACCAGGATCGATCTTGAGTGTCGATCCGACGGGCACCGTCAGATCGCCCACTAGCGTATATGGAGCGCCTCCGGATAGAGCGGGCAAGGTGGTCAGACCCAGGGGCAGCGTACCGCTCAAAATGTCGCCGCTTCCCCCAGGACTCCCATCGAGATTCAGGTATGGAATCGCGTCTACCGTGGGTGACGTGGCCGATTGCGTTTGATCGTAGATCCAACTGAGGAGCGTGGTTTGATCGTCGGTCCCCCAGTAGTTGCCAGTGGCAGTGATATGGACACTCGGATCCCCGTAGGACTGGGCCCTAAGGTTCTCAGGCGTCCCCGTTCCATTGACCCCCGTTCCGTTGTTTTCAAAGTGGTTTCCGGTCAGCGCAGGATCGGGATCATTGGCAGGATCGCCACCAAAGCCAGCGATCAAAACACCACGCGTGGTGTTGTTCTGAATCAGGTTGAGGCCGGAGATCGTCGGGGAGGAACCGCGGTTGATCGAAATCCCGGTCTGGTTGCCGTCGATCGCGTTCCCCGTGATCAGCGGAGAGGCATTCGTCAGATCGATCCCGATCTTAATACCTAACCTGAACTATGCACGAAAGTTGGCTGAGAACCTGGCTTTCCACGGTTTCGGCGTGCCGCGCGGCGATTGACGCTGACGGATTTCGTTTTGGGTGGTCGATGCCCATTCCGTGGCGAGAATTTGGGGCGTGCCTCGG
>JAAETT010000110.1 GCA_024228115.1 bacterium | reverse complement strand
TTCTATTTTTATTTATCTTTATTATTTTCATGTTTATTATATTTATTTTTATTAATTTAATTGTATATTTTATCGAGTTTAAGATTAAAGCAAATAAGGATTATGCTGTTTATTAAATACATCAATCCATGAATTTAGTAAAGAGTAATAAAGAGATTGAATCACTTATATTAATTTAATTGTTATTCTTGCTTTCTTGGTATTAATGATATTCTAGGTGTTATTGTATTATTATTATATTCTTTATTTAGTATTTATAATATTCTTTTATTTAATGAGTATAGTAGAAATTAGTATTATAGGATTTTAATAGAATTAATTTAGTTAGGAGGATTTATATTGAGAGCTACGGAGTAGTAAGAATGATAAGTTTAATGAATGATAGAAATGCATAAAGATAATGATCATCGTAATTTTGATAGTTATTCAATATTTTATATTTATTCATGAATTGACAAATGCTTCTTTAATATAATGCAATGCATATTAATAAAAACGTTATTC
>JAAETT010000109.1 GCA_024228115.1 bacterium | reverse complement strand
CTGCTGTTGGCGGCCGTGCTGATCGTGCTGTGGAGCAGGCTCCTCAGCACCGGGACGCTCCAGAACCTGGTGTAGGCTTCGCGAACCCTCGAAAGGAGGTGCCTCGTGGAGAGCGTCCTGATCACCGGTGCGAACTCGGGTATCGGCCGTGCGGCAGCCGTTCGCCTGGCCGAATCCGGCTACCGGGTATTCGCCGCCATGCGCAATACCAGCAAAGCCGAGAAGCTGCTCGATCTCGCGAAGCAGGCCGGCTGCGAGGTCCAGCCGGTCGAACTCGATGTCTGTAGTGACGCGAGTGTGAAACGCGGAACGGCGCAAGTACTCGCAGAGGCCAGCCAGATCGATGTCTTGATCAACAACGCGGGGATCGGCTGGAATGCGTCGGTCGAGGACATCGACATCGACGAGGCGAAGCTCGTCTTCGAGACCAACTACTGGGGCGTGATCCGCTGTACCCAGGCCGTCCTGCCGGGCATGCGCGAGCGCGGTGCGGGACACATCGTCAATGTCAGCTCGGTCGCAGGCAAGATCGCCGCCCTGGGTCAGGTCATCTACTCCTCTTCCAAGTGGGCCCTGGAGTGTTTGAGCGAGAACCTGGCCCAGGAGACCGCGCCCTTCGGCATCCGCGTGAGCGTGCTCGAGCCCGGCGTCGTACGCACGGCGATTCTGCCCAAGAACATCGGGCATCCGGTGCCCACGGTCTACGAAGCGGCCTATCGCCGCATGCTCCAGTTCTACGCCAAGGGGATCGAAGCCGCGGTCCCGGCCGACGATGTCGCGAACACGATCGTCCAGATGCTTCGTGATCCGGACACGCCGTTCCGGACCACCTGTGCATGGGGCGGCGATGAGCTGAGCCTCGGCCGTGCGAAGGTCTCGGACGCGGATTGGATCGCACTCGGCGCCATCGAAGACGACGACGCCTACTATGCACGCTTCAAGGAGCTCTTCGGCCTGGAACTCCGGAGCGGCTAGGAGCCATGGGCACGGCGACCGGAACGATCGACCACGAGGTTCGGCTCGGGAGACACGGTTCGACGATCGTGCGCGATATTCCCGGACCGCCGGGCGCCACGGCGTTGATGCTGCTTCACGGCCTCGGCGCCACTTCGCGTCTGAACTGGGGGCCCTGTTTCAGGCCGCTATCGGAGCGCTTCCGCGTTCTCGGCCTGGATCACCGGGGGCATGGGCGCGGATTGCGAACCCGGCGTTTTCGCCTGGAGCAATGCGCCGACGATGCGGCGGCCGCTGCCGCGGCGCGTGGCGTCAGCCGTTTCATTGCCGTGGGATATTCGATGGGCGGACCGATCGCTTCCCTCACCTGGCGGCGACACGCCGAGGAGGTCTCGGGGCTGGTGCTTTGCGCAACCGCCCGCCACTTCATGGCGCGAAGGACCGCACGCGCCCCCCGCTTCGGTCTCCCCCTGGCGGCCGGCATGGCGCGCCTCGCGCCCTCGGTTGCCCACGAGCGCATCCTCCAGCGAATGCTCGCGCGCATCGAACATCCGGAGCTTCGCGAACGGGTTCACAGCGAGTTCGAAGGCCATGATCCGGCCTCGGTCATCCAGGCCACCCACGCCCTGAGCGGCTTCTCCTCTCACGATTGGATCGGCAGCGTCGACGTCCCCACGGCCGTGATCGTCACCACGCGTGATGAACTGGTGCCCCCGGAGCGCCAATACAAGTTGGCCGAATCGATCCCGGGCGCGGAGGTCTTCGAGGTCGATGGCGATCACAGCGCCTGCGTAAGCCGTGCGGATCTCTTCGTGCCCGCCCTGCTCGCTGCGTGCGAGAGCGTCGAGCGGCGCAACGCGAGCGCGCGCTAGTCGTTCTTCACTTCGAAGATCCGGTACTCGACCGCCCCGGGGAGCACCTTCCCCTGGCCGATCGCGACTATGCTGTTGAGCCAGGCATAGTCCGGATGGCCGGTTTCGAAGCGCGGCGCGGTCATGAAATAGGTATCTCCGAAGTCCATTTCGCCGCCCCCACCCAGGGAGGTGAGCACCGCTTCGTTGAAGATGAGCACGCCATGGTATTGGGCGTAGATGCGGGCACCATCGTCGGTCTCGACCAGGGCACGGACGTCCAGCCGGCCGACGCCATCCGCACCGACCAGGATCCAATCGGCTCCGCTCGGCAACACCTTGCCCGTGATGCGCGAGCCACGAACCCAGCCTCCCGTGACATCGAAGACCTGGCGCTGCCCCGAAGGTACGGCGCCGACATCCACGGGCGGCTTCAGGGTCGCATGAAATGTGCAGAGTTCTTCGAGTACAGGCATCGGGTTCCCCAGCTCTGGTGTTTCGTCGCCTTGCTCTGGAAGAGCTTCAGCGTCGTTCGGGTGCGGAATCCGTCAGATCATCTGAAGCCGCGTCGAGAACCTGGCGCTCCACGTATTGCGGCTTGCGGTTGATGTTCAGATGCACCCGCCCCAGGTACTCACCGATGATACCGAGAGCCAGGAGCTGGATTCCACCCAGGGTCAGAATGGCCACGATGATGGAGGCATAGCCTGGCACCGTCGTCAGTCCGAACAAGCTGACGACGAGGTAGATGCCGCCGAGCCCGAGACCCGCCCCCGCGGCGACCACGCCGAGCCAGGAGACGACCTGGAGAGGGAGCAGAGAGAAGTTGGTGAGCATGTTCAGTGACAGGAGCAGAAGCTTGGAAACCGAGTAGCCCGACGCGCCTTCCTGGCGCGCCTCGTGCCGAACCGGGGCGGATCCGATGCGGTTCGTGTTCCAGGCGAACAGGCCATCCAGGAACGTGAAATTCAAGGAGTAGGTGAACACACTCCGGGCCAGCTCGCTGCGCATTGCGCGAAACGAGGTGAACGTGAACGCGACCCCGAAGAGTCGTCGAAAGACGCCCGTCACCAGCGAAGATCCGAGATTGCGCCACCCTTTGTGCTGGCGCTGCTCGTAGGTTCCGTAGACGAGATCGAATCCGCCTTCCTCGAGCGCCTGGACGAGTTTGAGTACTTCCTCGGGCGGATGCTGGAGATCGTCATCGAGGGTGACGAGCAAGGCGCCGCGGGCGCGCCGCAAGCCAGCCATCAGGGCGTTGTGCTGCCCGAAATTCCGCATGAGCTGGACGCCCACCACGTGCTCCGGGTGTTCCTCATGGAGGGAGGTGATCACGCTCCAGACGTCGTCGGGGCTTCCATCATCCACGAGCACCAACTCATAGGAGCGGCCTTCCCCGTCGAGAACGCGCGTCAAGCCTTCGACGAGTGGGCGAATCGTGTCCCTGGAGCCGTAGCACGGGATGACGACGGAGAGTTCGACGGGGGTGCTCATCGCATGCGATCCAACCAGAAGTGATAGGCTCGCTCGGGCGTGCCAGCTTCGTAGCCGAATGATCCGAAGAGACCACGGGCCCCGTCGTTTTCGAGCTGGGTCAAGAGCTCTGTCTGACTCGCGCCACCGGCCTCCATTGCAGCTTCGGCGGCGATGACCAACGCGCTGGCCACCCCTCGACCCCGGGCGGCTTCGACTACACAGGCGAGCCCGAGCCGGCCGGTTTCCGCGTCGGGGCGCACGACGGTGATCAGGCCCAGGGCAGCACCGTCCTCGTCACGGGCCACCAGCACCTGCTCGGCGATCTCGCCGCTCAGGGAGCGTTCGAGCCAGATCTCGTAGAGCCTGACGAACGCGTCCTCCGAAATGTCCGGGTCTACGTGGAAACGGGAGTGGAGGCCGACAAGAGGTGCGAGGCGTCGAAGCTCGTCGGAAAGAGGCACACAGCGAAGACTCTCGATCACCAGATCGTCGCTTCGTTCCTTCCGCCCGTGGGCGAGACTCTTGCGAAGGAGCACACTGGCCGGGAGAACGCGGCCACCAAAACGCGCGAGGATCTCCTCCGGAATCTCCTTCTCCATCGACCGCATGCAGTAGACGAGCCGAAGGCCCGCCTTGGATGCCTCGCGCAGATCGGACTCCAGCTGGGCGAGCGGAAGGTCGCCCGGATCCACCCGGGCCACGGGAAAACCGAAATGCGCCGAATCCCACTCGAGCGGAACGATCACGAACGGGTCTCGAAGAACTCGCGCACGGCGTCGATCACCTCGTCCTGGTCGTCGGCGGAGAGCTCGAAGTAGAAGGGCAAGCGCAACAGGCCGCCGGCCATTTCCTCCGTAACGGGCAGATCGCCCTCCTTCCACCCATATCGTCGCCCCATCGGAGCCAGGTGCAGGGGGACGTAGTGAAAGACCGCAAGGATTCCGTGCTGCTTGAGGTAGTCGATCAACGCGCTCCGGGTCGGCGTATCCGCCAACAGGATCTGGAACATATGGTAGTTGATCTCGCAGGCCGGTGGCGTCTTCGGGAGGCTGAACGCTCCGGCGGCAGCGAGTGGCGCGAGCCCATCCAGATATCGCTCGTAGATTTCGCGGCGCCGCTGGGTGATCAGCTCCATCTGTTCCAACTGGGCCAACAGGAAGGCGCAGGAGAGTTCGCTAGGCACGTAGGAGGAACCGTGATCCACCCATGTGTACTTGCCGATCTCGCCCCGGTTGAAGGCCTGACGGTTGGTTCCCTTGTCTCGAATGATCTCGGCGCGTGCCACCAGCTCTGGATCGTTGATGCAGAGGGCTCCCCCCTCGCCGCAGGTGAAATTCTTGGTCTCGTGAAAACTGTAGGTACCCATGTCACCGATCCCGCCGAGCGGCCGACCACGATAGGTGGCATTCACGCCCTGGGCGGCGTCCTCCACTACGCGCAGCCCATGCCTCTTGGCGATCTCCATGATCGGGTCCATCTCACAGGACACACCTGCGTAGTGGACGACGAAGATGGCGCGGGTTCGCGGGGTCACCGCCTCTTCGATCCGGCTCTCGTCGAGGTTGAGGGTATCGGGACGTACATCGACGAAGACCGGGCGCGCTCCGCTCTGCACGAAGCAGTTTGCTGTCGAAACGAAGGTGTAGGAGGGAAGGATGACCTCATCCCCCTCCTCCAGCCCGCACAGCAGGGCGGCCATCTCCAGTGCTGCCGTACAGGAAGGCGTCATCAGGACGCGATGCGAGCCGGAGAGACGCTCCAGAAACTCGGAACACTCTCGCGTGAAGTGCCCATCCGCAGCAATGTTGCCCAGGGTCACGGCCTGAGCCATGTAGCGAAGTTCATTGCCGACAATGAAGGGCTTGGCGAAGGGAATTCGATACATCTGCGAACCGATCAAGGAGCCTACCACATGCGTTCGCTTGCCCTACCCGGTATCAGGGCCGACGCTTCGCGACGGTGAGGATGCTTCCCCCGACGGGCAGGCGGGTGCCGCGACGGATCGCCCACTGCTCGAAAGCCTGCTGCTTGGCCAGGCCCCAGCCGAGCAGCCCCGTCGGAGCACGATGCTCCCGTGCCTCCTGCTCCCGCGCATCGGTACCGCGCAAACCGACCAGGCTGGGCAGGGTGCGAAGCAGCAGGATCGGGATCGGAAGCAGCACGAAGAAGCACGTCTGGTAGAGAACCTCGAAGCCTGCACTCTCCAGGAGGCGCTTCGACCCGCTCCGCGTGTAGCGCCGGTGATGCCCCGCGTACTCGTCCTCTCCCGACCAGAGCCAGGGGTAGGCTGGAAACGTGAGGTAGACATGTCCCCCCGGAATCAGCCTTCGTGCCAGGTCGCAGAGAAAATCCCGGTCGTCTTCGATGTGTTCCAGCACGTCGAACAACCCGGCCGCCGGAAGCGTGCCGGGCTCGATCCCCGTGTCTTCGAGGGTCGAACAAGCGACGCTGCGCACACCTCGGGTGCGGGCATTCGCGGCCCCATCCGGACCGGGTTCCAGGAGCACCGTATCGAAGCCGGCCTCCTGGATGGCCAGAGCGACGACTCCGTTGCCCCCGCCCACGTCGAAGAGACTCCCTGCCGGGGGGTAGGCACGCAATGCCTCCAAGATGCAGGCGTTTCGGTGCCCGAACCAGAACGAGCCCGCGGATTCGATTTCCAGACATGTCTGGTTTCCCGCTTCCGGATACGAGAGCGACGCCGTGACCGGCGAGACCCAGATCCCGTCTTCTCGCAGCTGCAAGCGAGGTGCGAGCCGCGCGAGGTCCGTCATGAGGCGACCCGAGACGCGTGCGATCTCTGGCGGCTCCAGACGGCCAGGCCGCCGAAACCGAACAGCGTGGCCAATGTCAGTGCAGCTCCGACGCGGAAGCTCGCCGGACGGTATTCGAGCACCAAGGTCTGCTCGCCTTCTGGAAGCAAGACTCCGAGAAGACCCCGATGAGAGTAGACGAGGCGGGCTTCCCCACTCACGACTTGCCAGCCGGGCCAGTAGTTCTGGTTGATCACGACCGTCCCGCCGTCACCGCGAACGGAGAACGACAGGCGATTCGGGCTGACGGAATGGCCCAGCAGCTTGCTCCCGGGCCCGACCGAGATGATCTCGGCCCCCGGGTATTTCGGGTGTTCGAATGGGATCGCGCGATGAGGCCACGTGAGCGGGAAGCCCTCGCGTGCGACGCCGGCGTTCTCCAGGACAGCGGGGAAGACCGCGGTGGGCACGTTCGGCCAGAGCGGATAGAGCGCGGTTTGCTTGTAGATCTTCCGATAGGGCGACAGGTCATGGTGTCCGAAATCGGCCCGGCGTTCGATGTTCATGGGAGGTACGGAATAGGCCACCTTGTAGACCGGGGCGTTGACCAGGAAGAGATCGATCGCCACCCACGCGATGGTCGCGATCGCCAGGCCTGGCCCTGCCTTGGCCAGCCCTGCCGAGCGACTGACCGCCTGCAAGCCCGCACCCGCCAGGATTCCGATGCAGAAGAGAGGCAGGATTCGCAGACGCATCGGAACCATCATCGAATCGAAGCCCGGCAACTGGTGAAGCAGGGCCCACAGATCGATCGGCAGGGTTCCTCCGAGACAGACAAGGAGCATCAGCACGAATGACACGGCGATGGGAACGACACGGACCGGCCGTAGAGCCGCGCCTACCCCCGCGAGCAACAGGGGCAAGATTCCGACATAGCTCCCGACGTTGAGTATGAAAGGCATCCACAGCTCCTGCCGATGAGCTTGATCCCGCGAAAGAAAGGCCTGGTAGAACAGGTCGATGGCGGTCGGAACGAAGGGCGCACCGTAGTAGTTGTTGACCGAAGCGGTCTTGCGCGGAAAGAGCGCGACAGACTCGGCGACCGGTACGATCTCGATGGCGGCCAGGCCGAGCGCGACCCCGCCGAACGCCGCTACGGCGATCAAAGGCCTCAAACTGCGTTCCTGATGGGACAACCCGATCGCGTAGATGCCGACGAAGAAGGGAACGAAGAGGTAGTGGTAGGCGCCACCATCCAACCAGGAGAACGCCAGGAAAAGGCCACCGGCCCCGATCGTCAGAAGCTGGAGCCGTTGCACGGAGCCGTGCAATGCGACCAGGATGAACGGAACCCAGGCATAGCCGATCCAACCGATGTGCCCGTGGGCCAGGTGTTGGGCGAAGGCACCTCCCCAGGAGAAAACCAGCGCCGCAAGGATCGCGGGCATGGGATCGAGACGGATCCGGCGGGCGAACAAGAAAGTCCCGACCTGCGCAATGAGCAGGTAGATCCAGATGCAGACCTTGAACCCGAGGACGGTTCCGAACGCGAGCATGGGAAGGAAACTCGGGCTGAACGTGCTGCTCATCGGGTTGCCGATCAGCGATCCCCCGCCGCCCATCCACGGATTCCAGAGTGGCAGTTGCCCGAAATCGAGGAGGCTGCTGCGAGCCGCTTCGACCAGGGAGGCCTGGAAATCCCAATCCCAGATGCCCCAATTCAGATGCTGCCTCCAAAGCCAATGTAGAAAGACCGCATTCGCAAGCGCTGCAGCTGCGATGAGCAATGCCCCGCTGGCCCGTCCCAGACGGCTCGATCCCGTGGTCATCGCTTCCGTCATGGGTGGTTCGATCCTGCGCAGCCATCCGGCCGGATGAGTCCGTTCAGAGTGCGGAACGGAGAGACATTGCCCCGCCGGCAAGAGCTGGCAGAAGGCCCTGGGGCAACCGGGCGGCTCCCATGATAGCTTCGCAAAATGCCGGATGGTGGAGCTGGAGCGGCGAGGAGTCGGACCAGAAGGATGGCCTTCGGGCTGGGGACGCTCACCCTCCTGTGCATCGCTGGCGTCATGGCCTCGCCACGACCCGCTGATACGACACACCGCGACATCCTCCTCATCACCGTCGATACCCTCCGCCCGGATCACATGGGCCTGTATGGATACGCTCGGCCCACCACGCCGCATCTCGACGAGTGGTTTCGTGAGGGGCTCGTCTACGAACGCGCATACTCAGCCGAAGCCAACACCCCGGTGAGCGTCACCAGCTTTCTAAGCGGGCAATTGCCTCAAGAGCACGGTGTCCGGATGTTCTACCAGCTCCTTCCGGACGGGGTCCCGCTGATTCCCGACCTCCTGCCCGACGCCTACCAGAGCGCCGCGTTCGTCTCGAACACCGTACTCACCGATGAGGCGATCGGTTTCGCCAGCCATTTCGACCACTACGATGATTTCGTCGGGGATAGGGAGGGTATACGCAACATCTACCAGCGAACTGCCGAGGATACGACGACTGCGGCTCTCAAGTGGCTGGCATCGAAGCGCGACCCGAATCGCCCGCTCTTTCTCTGGATTCACTACGTCGACCCGCACGGCCCCTACGATCCTCCTCCGAGCTGGAAGCGAAGCTTCCGCCATGACACTCCGATCGAGATCGACCTCAACCGGGTGCTCAGCTACCAGCGCATCGAGGGCGTGACCGACGGTCTCACCTACGTCGACCTCTACGACGAGGAGATTGCCTACACCGACCGTGAAGTCGATCGATTCCTGCGAGGATACGGAGAGCGCCGGAAGATCGACGACGCGCTCGTCGTCTTCACCGCCGACCATGGCGAGAGCATGATGGAGCACTTGGCTTGGTTCAAACACGGGTATCACGTATGGGATGAGATCGTTCGGGTTCCTCTCATGCTGCGAGGGCCAGGTGTCCGCCCCGGTCGATCCAAAGCGCTCAGCTCAGGGATCGACGTGTTCGGGACCATCCTGGGTTTTTCCGGCATCGACGTTTCGGGCCGGGGCCATGACCTCCTCAAACCGGACGAGATCCCCCCTGGAAGGGAGGTCTACACGGAAGCGACCTGGAAGAAGAACCAGCGCCGGGCGGCGATCGTCGGCGCGATCAAGTGGGTCGTCATCCTGCCGATCGGAGGAGGGCAGCCGAAAGGTGGTTTCTGGCTCGATCTCGAGAAAGACCCCCACGAGCTGAAGAAGCGTCCGTGGCCGACCGGAATCACACCCGCCGAAAGCTTGTTCGCGTTGATCCGCTCGGATCCCGACCCGGGCGGCCTTCCGGATGCCTACGCGAAGGGCCGGAAACTCTCGGCGCCGAAAGTCGCGCCAGGCGTGAACGAAGAACAGATGGAACGGTTGCGGGCGCTCGGCTACGCGGAATAGAGCAGACTCGATCCGAATGGGCCTCGTTGGTGGACCGCGACGACCTGGACGAGGATCGTGAGGCGCCGTTGATCATGCATTCCCTTCGCTCCTCTCGAAGTACTCCTGGATCCGGTCCTCGGCTGCAGAGCCGAAGAGAATGCGACAGGCCTCCATCAGACCGGGCGCATTCCGGATCATCTCGGTCCTCTCGATGAGTGCGATCTTGCTTCGGCGCCTGAGGAAGTCCTCCAGCTTGACGATCATCTCTCGGCGAGCGGCGTGGTGGATCTCGGCGCGGATGTACTCGGTCCCCTTGATCAGTACCTCGGCCATGGCCGGCTCCTCGCGGATGTCTTCGAGCAACCGCAGAGCGCTGGCGCCGTAGCGCCGCCAGAGACGCGTACTCAGCAGCTCCGAGGATTCGGGCGCCGTCATCGCATCGAGGCGCATGAGGATGGCCTGATGAAAGTACTCGCTGCGCACCTCGTCCGGCGGTTCGCCGTACCAAGGCATGCCGCGGTAGGGAAGCGCCACGCCAAGCTCACTCACGAGTTCGGCGACTTCTTCGCCAACGTTCAGGCAATCCGTGAGCTTGCCACCGAAGATGCTGATGTGGCTCTCCTCCATGTTCGCCTCGATCGCGTGCTTGCGTGAGAGCGAAGTCCAGTCCCCCTCGTCGCGGTCGTGCCCCTCTACCTCGATGACCAGGGGTCGCACACCGCAGCGTTCCGCGATGATGTCGGCCTCCGTAAGCGGCTTCTCGAGATCGAGGAGCCGATTCGCATTGTCGAGAATGAAGCGCCGGTCTTCAGGCGTGATTTCGGCCGGAAGCTCTTCCACGCGGGTATCCGTCGTGCCGATGCAGGACTTCGGACCCATCGGCAGGATGAAGAAGAGGCGCCCGTCATCGGCGAAGAACGTCAGCACCCGGGTGATGGGAGTAATCCGGTCGACCAGGAGATGCACGCCCTTCGAGAATACGTGGCGGTGGGCTCCCGTCTGATGGGTGAGCGTGTTGTGGGCGTCCACGTATGGGCCGCACGCGTTCAAGATGACCTTCGAGCGGATCTCGAACTCCCGGCCGGTTTCGAGATCGCACGCCTGAGTCGACCAACGACCATCCTCCGAACGGGTCGCACCTCTGGATTCGACGTAGTTCGCGACGATGCCGCCGTGGTCGATCGCGGCGCGGATGAAGTTGAAGACGAAGCGCGCATCGTTGTCGACCAGATAGGCGTCGGAATATTCGAAGCCTCCGGCCATTCCTTCGAGATTGATCGTCGGCTCCTCGGCACGAATCTGGGCCTTGCTCAGCAATCGCGGGCCCCGCGTAGAGAAGCTTCCCAACAACCAGTAGATGAGGGTCCCGACATACAAGCTGAGGCGCCCCCAGCGGAAACCCGCCGCAAGGGTCGTGAAGAAGCGCACCTCCTTCACGCTGGACGGATACGTGCGGATCAGCTGATTGCGCGAGACGCAGAGTTTCCGCACGAGCCCGAACTCGACGCTCTCGAGATACTTGATCCCGCCCCAGACGAGATTCGAGGATTCCTGGCTGGTCTCCCCTGCGAAATCGCCCCGATCGATCAGCGCGACGCGGGCGCCCATCGTGGTGAGGGCCGAAGCGCAAACCGCGCCGTTGATGCCGCCGCCGAGGATCAGCACGTCATGATCGCCCCCAGCGAGCTTCTCGATGTTGTTTTCTCGCAGACTCATGACCGACGGCAATGTAGCGGGCAGATCCGATACCCTCTCCCCCGCCTTGAAAACCCTCCCGGTCGCCACCAAATTCGCCTACGGCCTCGGACAAATCGCGGAAGGCATCAAGTCGCGAGGCTTCGACTACATCGTCTTCTTCTATTTCACCCAGGTGCTCGGCCTCTCCGGCGCTCTGGCGGGAGCAGCCGTCGCCATCGCCCTGGTCTTCGATGCCGTAACGGACCCGGTCGCGGGTCATGTCTCCGACAACTGGAAATCCCGCCTCGGACGGCGACACCCCTTCATGTATGCGGCGGCCGTGCCCCTTGGTTTGTGCTGGTACCTGCTGTTCTTCCCGCCCGAAGGCCTGGGGCAAGCCGGCTTGTTCGCGTGGTTCCTCGTGTTCGCGGTCCTCGTTCGCGGTTCGATGACGATCTATCACGTACCGCATATGGCGCTCGGTGCGGAGTTGAGCGACGACTACGCGGAACGCACATCCGTCGTCCAGTGGCGAACCTTCTCGGGAATGCTCGGGGCACTCTGCGTCATCGGCTTCGGGATCTGGCTCTTCTTCCCCGAGACCCCCGAGTTCGCCAACGGCCTGCTCAACCCCGAGGGCTACCCCGCATTCGCCACCTTCAGTGCCGCCATCATGTTCTTCACGATCTGGTACTCCGCCTGGGGCACGCGGAAAGAGATCCCGCATCTTCCGGGTCCGCCCGCCGAGAGCCATCCCTTCTCGCTTCGCGCCACCTACCAGGAGTTCCTGCTCGCCTGGCGGAACCCCTCCTTTCGTTCGCTCTTCGTCGGCTTCTCTCTCTTTGCTATTTCGATCTCGATCGGCAACACCCTGGGAACACACCTGAACGTGTTCTTCTGGGGCTTCGGAACGGGCCAGATCTCGACGTTGATCGCACCGACCGCCGTTGGCTTCGTGATCGGTGTCGCGGCGTCGGGCGTCCTGCACCAGCGCTTCGACAAGAAGCCGGCGTTGATCGCCGCCTGCATCGTCTCCGGCGTGCTCAGCCATGTCGCCGTCCTCGGCCGGATGGCCGGAGCCATGCCGCCCACGGGTTCCGCGTTGCTCTTCCAGACGGTCTTCGTACTGCTCTTCGCCATCGGCGCGGCCGCCGGTGTCGGCTACACCTCGGCGGGGTCGATGATGGCCGACGTGGCCCAGGACCAGTTCAACCGTACCGGCAGGAACCAGCAGGGGATCCTGTTCGCAGCGGTCGCGTTCTCGGGAAAGCTGGGCTCGGCGGGCGGACACTTCCTGGCGGGTGCCGGGATCGACCTGATCGCATTCCCGCTACAGGCAGATCCGGCCAGTATCGCGCCCGCTCTGATCCAGCGCCTCGGGCTGCTCAGCCTGGTGGCGGCCCCCGTCGCGGCCGCAGGAATCTGGGCCTACACCTCCTATCGGATCGATCGCGTCTCCTACGAGGCCTCGATGCGCGCCGTCCAGGATCGCTAGCGAATCGTGGGGGGCGGTTGGCAAGCCTTCCGAAGTTCCCGCAGACTTTGTCGTTCAGGGCACAAAGGGGAACAGGGATGAAGCCGCTTTGCGGAATGCGCGTAGTCGATCTGGCTGACGAAAAGGGTGAGCTTTGCGGCCGGCTGCTGGCAGATCTCGGTGCGGAGGTCATCCGCCTGGAGCCCCCGGAAGGTGCCCTTTCCCGAAGTCTGCCGCCCTTCACACCGGATGGTCGGACGAGCCTCTACTTCGCCGTGCGCAACGCCGGCAAGCGCGGCGTCGTCGCAGACCTGGAAACCGAGGCTGGTCGCGAGCGGCTACATGGGCTCCTGGACGATGCCGACGTGCTGATCGAATCGACTCAACCAGGCACCCTCGCGCGCCTCGGCCTCAGCGCCGACGCACTCCGGAAACGGCACCCGGGATTGATCATCACTTCGATCACCGATTTCGGGCAGGACGGTCCCTACGCAACCTATCAAGGAACGAATATGGTGGGCGTCGCCATGGCAGGCATCCTCCACCGCGCCGGTATCGCCGAGAAGCCGCCGGTGATGATCCCGGGAAGCCTCGCCTACGACGTCGCCGGAATCGCAGGCGCGGTGGGCAGCTTGCTCGCGCTCCTGAAGCGCATGAAGACAGGCGTCGGCCAACACATCGATGTCTCCACGATGGACGCGACGTCCGGGCTCAGCGACTGGTCCCTGCCGAACTACTCGCTGAACCCAAACCTCGGGCACCGCGCTGGCACGGGCATCTACACGCTCTACCAATGCGCCGACGGTTTCATCCGCATGATCATCCTGGTTCCCCGGCATTGGCGGGCTCTGAAGGACTGGGTCGGGAATCCCGAGGAGATCGAGGATCCGAAATACGACCAGTTCATCAACCGCCTGGTGGACCTGGACAAGATCGTGCCCGTGCTCGAGCGCTTCTTCGCGGACAAGAAGAAGACCGAAATCGCCGTGGAGGCCCAGCGTCGCGGCATCCCCGCAACGCCGCTACTACGGCCGAGCGAAGTTCTGGAGAACGAGCATACGACGGCACGAGGAACCTTTCGGAAGCTGTCCGTCGCACCAGGGATCCTGGCCTCGGTAGCTTCGGGATTCGTTTCCATCGATGGGGAACGTGCGGGGCCGGAGACCGGCCCACCGGAACTCGGTGAGCTGGGGGAGAGCGGCTGGACGGAATCTGCGGCGCGCCAGGAATTCGAGACCCTCCTGACGCGCAGCCCCTGCCCTTCCGCTGCTGGCCAGCCCCTCGAAGACCTCCGTGTGATCGATTGCGGCATTGGCGCGGTCGGCGTGGAAGTCGGGCGGCTCTTCGCCGAATACGGCGCCGACGTCATCAAGATCGAATCCAGTGATACACCCGACTTCATCCGCGTCATCATCAGCAGCTACATGAACCCATCCTTTCTTTCGTCGAGCCGCAGCAAGCGAAGCTTCGGGGTCGACTTGCGAACGGAGAAGGGGCGCGCACTTGTGGCGCAGCTCGTGCAGAAGGCCGACGTCTTTATCGAGAACAACGGCACGGGCGCCATGGAGAAGATTGGCCTCGGCGCCGAGCAGCTACGCGAACTGAACCCTCGCATCGTCAGCTTCTCGAGTCAGAGTGTCGGCAGCCACGGACCCTGGAAGAACTGGATTGGCTACGGCCCGAATACCCATTCCGTGAGTGGCCTCCAACACCTGTGGAATTATGAAGAAGACGAGGAGCGCCCGGCAGGCTCGACGGCCGTGCATCCAGACCACCTGGTGGGGCGCCTTGGAGCCATGACGGCTCTGGCCGGACTGATCCTTCGGGAACGAACCGGAAGGGGCTCCCACCACGATGTGGCCCAATTCGAAACGCCGATCGGCCTGATGTCGGACTTGTTCGCCCTCGAGAGCCTGGCTCCCGGCAGTGTTCATCCCGCCGGAAACGCAAGCTCCCGCGGTGCTCCGTGGAGCTGCCTCCCCTGCGAAGGCGAGGATGAGTGGTGCGTCATCAACGTGCGCTCGGACGCCGAGTGGCAGCAGCTTCGGAAGGCCATCGGCGATCCGCCCTGGAGCCACGACCCGGCCCTCGATACGGCGGAAGGGCGAATCGAAAGACGAGTTCACATCGATGAACAGCTCGCAGCCTGGACGAGCGAACGAGAGCCTCGCGTCGTCATGGAGACTCTGCAGGAGGCCGGCGTGCCGGCGGGAATCGTCGCCCATCCAGGCCACCATCTCTCGGATCCGCAGCTCCTGCACCGCGGCTATCAGAAGCTCGTCGTGCAACCGGATTACGAGGCCGTCATGCTCGAGGGCCCCTCATTCCTCGGCAGTGATCTACCTGAAGTCATCACGGAACCGGCACCATTGCTCGGCCAGCACACCCGCGAAATTGCCGCGGAGCTGCTCGGGCTGTCAAAGGCCGAGATCGAGGCGTTGATCGATGAGAACGTGATCGAGGACCCCCCGAAGGAATTCAAGATCCTTTGAGCAAGGTCTGGATCTAGGCCTCCCCCTTCGGCATCGTACCCGCCCATTCATGATCCCAGAGGAGTCAGCATGAAGCTCGGCCTCATCCCCGTGAACGTCGGCCCGGACCGCCCCGAAGCCATCGTCGGCCTGGCCCAGAAGGCCGTGAACGTCGGCCTCGAATCCGTTTGGACCTTCGAACATGCGATGGTCCCGACGGACTACCAATCGAAGTACCCGTACAGCGCGGACGGGAAGATGGGAGCCACCCCTGAAACGAGTTTCATCGACCCGCTGATTGCGCTGACGCTCGTCGCAGCCCACACGGAGAGCCTGCGCCTCGGTACGGGCGTGAACATCCTCCCCCAGGCGAACCCTCTCCTCTTGGCCAAGCAGGCTGCCAGCCTCGACCTCGTTTCGAAGGGTCGATTCATGCTAGGCGTCGGAATCGGATGGCTGAGGGAAGAGTTCGACGCCATGGGGGTCCCCTTCGAACGCCGCGGTGCGCGCTTCGACGACTACGTGTCCGCCATGCGCAAGGTGTGGAGCAAGGAGGTCGTTGAACACGAGAGCGATTTCCTGCATTGGACGGGCTTCAAGAGCCATCCGAATCCCGTCCAGGACCCCTTCCCGGTGATCATCGGAGGCGTCAAGGGCAAGGCCTTCGAGCGTGTGGCGAAATACGGCCAGGGATGGTTCGCCCCGACACCGCAGCTCGATGTGCTCGAGAGCCAGCTCGAGAAGCTCGGCGAGGCCTGCGCTGCCGAAGGGCGCGACCTCTCGAGCGTGGAGGTCACGGCGATGTGGTTCCCGGCCCTGGGCCTCGATTCGATTGCGAAGTTCACGGACCTGGGCGTCGAGAGACTGGTGATCCCGGTTCCGGCGCTCGGTCAGGGCAACCCCGTCGAGAACCTCGACAAGCTCGGAAACGACGTCATCGCCAAGCTCTGAGCCAAAGCTGGGACGGAACAGCCGAATTCCGCGGCGCGACGATCAATTCGACCAGTAGATGTACTCGTCGTCGTGCGCATCGGGTTCGGAGAGATCCTTGTCGATGTTGATCGGGAACGATCCCTGGCTGGGCCAGATCGAAGGCATCTGTTCGGCGTTGTGCGCTGCCAGAGCCGCCTTCAACTGCGCGACTTTCTCCGGATGACGCGCCGAGACCCCAGCCGGCGGTTTTGCTCAAGATACTTTCCTTCCGTCGGACGGGCTGAGGGCAACGGGTAGCGAACGACGTAATTTGACAGCTATAGTGTCAAATCTTATCCCGCCGGGAGACAGCATGACAACCACCGAATCCTCTCTCGAGGCTTTTCGCCAGGAGTTCGCCGAGTGGCTCCAGACGAATTGCCCCGCTTCCATCCTGAAGGGCGCCGAAGCCACGCCGACGCAAGCGGATCGCGACGCTTGGCTCGCCGCCGTGGCCGAGCGTGGATACACGACCCCCACCTGGCCCAGGGAGTACGGCGGCGGTGGCCTCTCCAAGGAGGAGGTGAAGGTTCTCCATCAGGAAGTCGGACGCGCCGCCAGCTACATGCCGATCGTGAGCTTCTTCGGGACGGCCATGCTGGGCCCGGTACTGCTCGAATTCGGCAACGAGGAGCAGAAGCTCGAACACCTCCCGAAGATCACCAGCGGTGAGATCAACTGGTGCCAGGGCTACAGCGAGCCCGGCTCGGGCTCGGACCTGGCCAGCCTGCAGACGCGCGCCGTTCGGGAAGGAGATCAATTTCTCATCAACGGATCCAAGATCTGGACGACCGGAGCCAACCACGCCGATTGGATGTTCTGCCTGGTGCGCACGGATACGGAAGTGCCCAAGCACGACGGCATCAGCTTCATCCTCTTCGATCTGCATCAGCCCGGCGTGACGATCTCGCCGATTCAGTTGATCAGCGGCGAATCTGATTTCTGCCAGGTGTTCTTCGAGGATGTGAAGGCCGACGCCCGCAATCTCGTGGGAACGCTGAATGGCGGTTGGACCATCGCCAAGAGGCTGCTGCAGCACGAACGCCAGATGCTCTCCGGGGCTCCTGCGGAAAGCAGCGAGACGACACCCCGACGCAAGAAAGACAAGAGCGCGAAACGAGAGGCTCCCAGGAGCGCACTCGCCGAAACGGCCCGCGGCTACCTTGGCGGTCAGGACGAGCGGCTCCCGGAACCGGCCTTGCGCGATCGCATCGCGCAACACGAGCTCGACAGTCTGTGCTTCGGGCTCACCCTCATGCGAAGCGGCCAGCAGGCCAAGGCGGGACAGGGCCCAGGGCCGGCGACCTCGATGTTCAAGCTCTACGCGAGCGAGCTGAACAAGCGCCGCTCGGAAATCCTCATGTCCGTGCGTGGAACCGATGGCATGGGATGGAGCGGCGAAAGCTTCGCCCCCATCGACCTGCTGGAAACGCGGGGCTGGTTGCGATCGAAGGGCAACTCGATCGAAGGCGGGACCTCCGAAGTCCAGCTCAACGTGATTGCGAAACGCGTCCTTGGCCTGCCCGACTGAGCTGATCGCGATGAATCCGAACGACGAGGACCCTGCATGAGCCTGGTATTGACCGAAGAACAAGAACTGCTGAAGGAGACCGCCGCGGAGTTCCTCCGTGAGCGCGCTCCCGTGACCCATCTGCGGGAGCTACGCGATCGCGAGGATACGGTTGGATTCTCGAGGGAACTCTGGAAGGAGATGGCCGCCCTCGGCTGGGCGGGAATTCCCTTCGAAGAAGCCTTCGGCGGCGCTGATCTGGGCCTCGCCGAGCTTGGGGTCGTGCTGGAAGAATGCGGACGAACCCTGGCGCCCTACCCCTTCCTCTCCACGGTCGTGATGGGCGGAGGGCTGGTCGCGGCAGGCGGAACCGATGCCCAGAAGCAGGCCATCCTGCCCGGCGTTTGCGCGGGAGAGGCGATCCTCGCGTTGGCCTTCCAGGAGACCGGGCGTTTCGCGCCCTACGCCATCGCCACCAAGGCCGAAGCCAGCAGCGATGGCTTCAAGCTCTCGGGCGAGAAGGTCTTCGTCCTCGACGGGCACGTGGCCGACCACTTGATCGTCGCAGCGCGCACTTCCGGCAGCGCCGGCGACCGAGACGGCTTGACGCTCTTCCTCGTCGACGCTGGCACGGAGGGCTGTGAGGTCATCCGCACCAACACGGTCGATAGTCGCAACACCGCCCGCGTTCGGCTCTCCGGCGTCGCCACCCGGAAGGACGCCGTGTTGGGTGAAATCGGGGCTGGCGCTGACCTGCTGGACGGAATCTTCGATCGTGCAACAGCAGCCGTCTCAGCCGAACTCGTGGGGATCAGCACAGAGGTGTTCGAGCGCACCGTCACCTACCTGAAGACCCGGGAGCAATTCGGGGCCCTGATCGGAACGTTCCAGGCGTTGAAGCATCGAGCCGCCCATATGTTCTGCGAGGTCGAGCTATCCCAGGCGGTCGTTCTCGACGCGCTCCGGGCGCTCGACGAAGACCGGCCCGGAGCCAGCCGACTGGTGAGTGCGGCCAAGGCTCGCTGCTCCGACACGGCCAGTCTGGTCACCTGCGAAGGCCTGCAAATGCATGGTGGGATCGGGATGACCGACGAGGAAGAGATCGGCCTGTTCTTGAAGCGGGCGAAAGTTGCGGAGCTCGCTCTTGGCGACGCTGCCTACCATCGAGATCGGTTCGCCCAACTGACGGGCTTCTGATCGGGACGCCTGAACCGCTTGCCCCCACACCGGTCGCGGGGATACGATCCCGATCCATGGCAAGGCGAGTCCTTCTCCTTCTTCTGGCCAGCGTCCTTTGCTCAACGACATCCTGGAGCGCAGAGCCCGCTCCAGGACAGGCCGGTGACAAGCCCGATCTGAATGGCATCTGGCAGGTCATGAACCGGGCCAACGATGGCCTCGAGGCCCATCCGGCGAAGGCCTCCCATGCTCTTCGGGAGGGCCCGCGCGGCCCGCTGCCGGCCAAGGAAGTCGTGGCCCTCGGTGCAGTCGGCGCGGTCCCTGCGGGCCTCGGCGTCGTCGTCGGTGGCGAAATCCCCTACCAGGAAGCGGCCCTGAAGAAGCGGGCGGAGAACCGGACGAACTGGCTTTCCCGAGACCCGGAGATCAAGTGTTATCTGCCGGGCATTCCCCGGGCGACCTACATGCCCTACCCCTTCCAGATCCTCCACAACAAAGACGCGATTTTCTTCGCCTATGAGTACGCAGGAGCCGTACGGCACATTCACATGGAGGATCCGGGGCCTGCACCCATCGATTCCTGGATGGGGCAATCGACCGGAACCTGGGAAGGCGAAACGCTCGTCATCGAAACGACGGGGCAGAACGACCAGACCTGGCTCGATCGCTCCGGCAACTTCCACAGCGAGGCGCTGCGGGTGATCGAGCGGTTCACGAAGACGGGCGCGAACACGTTGCAGTACGAAGCCACCCTCGAGGACGCGAAGGTCTTCACCCGTCCCTGGACGATTCGCATGACCCTCTACAGGCATGTCGAGCCCGACGCGAAGCTGATGCAGTTCAACTGCGTGGAGTTCGTGGAGGAACTGCTCTACGGACACCTGCGAAAGCACCCACTCGAATGAAGGGGACGCTCACGCATCCGTGCCGGATCGCGGCAGTTTCGATCCTCGCAACGATCCTGCTGGCGAAGGCTGCGCCTGGGCAGACCGCGTGGACACTTCCGCGGATGGCCGACGGGGCTCCGGACCTGCAAGGCACCTGGACGAATGCCACGATCACCGGCCTCGAGCGTCCCGACGGCATCGACGCATTGGTGCTGACACCCGAGGAGGCGCGCCAGATCGAGGGCCGGACCAAGGACTTCTTCGACGCCGTCGATGAGGTACCCGAGGGAGATCTACCGGCCGGGGAGGACGTCGGCGGCTACAACACCTTCTGGATGGACGCCGGCAGCCGACTGGCCATCGTCGACGGCGAGATCCGCAGCTCGCTCATCGTCGAACCCGAAGATGGCAAGATTCCCTATTCGTGGCGGGGGATGGCGAGCCTCGCGAAACAGTATTGGCGGCTTCGTAATGCGGACGATCCGGAGTCGCGCCTGCTCGGGGAGCGCTGCCTGGTGGGATTTGGCTCGACCGGAGGCCCGCCCATGCTTCCCGTGCTCTACAACAACCACTACCAGATCGTGCAGTCGCCCGGTTTCGTCATGATCCTGGTCGAGATGAACCACAACGTGCGGATGATCCGGATCGGCGGCAGCCATCTACCGGCGAACATCCGTCCCTGGCTGGGCGATTCGGTCGGGCATTGGGAAGGGGACACGTTGGTTGTCGAAACGACGAACTTTCATCCCGGCCAGGGCTTCCGGGCCTCGCTCCGCCACCGGCTCTACATGTCGGAAGATGCGAAGGTGGTCGAGCGGTTCACGCGCGTCGGTGAACACGAGATCCAGTATGAATTCGAGGTCGACGATCCGAGCGTCTTCAAGCAGGCTTGGAATGGCGAGATCCCCTTCCTCGAAGCAGACGGACAGATCTACGAGTACGCTTGCCACGAAGGCAACTACTCCCTCTCGAACATTCTTGCGGGCGCCCGAGCCGAGGACTGATGGCATGCAATCTCCTGCTCCGATCCTTCTCCTAGCAGCCTCCCTGGGCTCGCTCGCCGGAACCGCTGCCCAGGCCCACCACGCCTTTGCTGCGGAGTTCGACAGGAACGCACCGGTCTCGTTGGAAGGCAAGGTCACCAAGATCGAATGGATCAACCCGCACGCCTGGATTCATCTGGGCGTCCCCCAGGCCGACGGCGGCACGATCGTCTGGATGGTCGAAGGCGGCACGCCGAACACACTGCTGCGAGCGGGCTTGAACAAGAACACCCTGAGCATCGGTGAAGAGATCGTGGTGCGGGGATATCAAGCCAAGGACAAGGCCTGCAAGCCGGCCTGCAAGGCCAACGGCAAGGACATCACCTTCCCGGACGGACGAAAGATCTTCATGGGATCGTCGGGGACCGGGGCACCACGGGATGGAGCCGACCCCCGAGAACCCGAGCGCCGCTAGGAAAAGCCGATCCAACGATCTGCAGCTGCCACCGTCAACCACATCGCGATCGAAGCCATCCCCAGGCGTCGCGCGTTCAGGGAATGCATGCCGGCTCGGCGAACCACCCGGTTGCGCAGGCCGAACGTGAACGGCAACGCCAGGGCGAGGGCAGCCATCTTCACCCAGAACGCCTGGCTGTAGTAACACTTGATCGCTTCCGACAGGAAGAGCGGGATGCCGGTCGCGAACAGGATCCCAATCGCAGCGACCAGCCAGGGGCGTGTCTGCTGCTCGACATAGGCGACAGTCTGGTCTCGGAGACCGAAACCCAGGAGCCGTAGATCGAGCACGAGGACGGCGCCACCGAGCATGACCAGGCCCAGGAGATGGCCGGCTTCGACCACCGGAAAGAGCCAGAGCGAATCCCGGATGGCAACCCCGGGAGGAAGCTGCTCGAGCCAGTCGAAGACTTCGAACAGGCTCATCGGCTAGGGGAGATCCACGGGACAGCCAGCAGCCCAACTCACGAAGGCGGACTGTCCACGATCACAATCGAACCAGTCGTAGGCGATCATTCGGCCGGTCACGGTCACCGTCACCCAGGAAAAAAGCGAAACTGCGCCGGCCAGGCGGGCCCTCGGCGGCGGCGTGGGATCTCGATCCCAAGCCGCCACGGTCCGATTCATGTGCCGGTGGAAGGTGACGACGCTGACGCCCGCCACGACCAGCATGATCATCTTGATGCGAAAGAAGATGCTCAAATAGCTACGAACGGGAATCGCATAGAACAACAGGACGCCAGTGACAGTGACGACCCCGAAACCGGCAACCGTCCAGGGAATGATCCGGGCCACGACCTCCGAGACCGGCACGTCGCGAAGCGTCCACCCGAGCAGGCGTAGATCCACGAACAGGACCGTCCCAACGAAGAGCAGCAAGGAAAGGACATGGGTGGTTTCGACAAGGGGATACATGTAGAGCGACTCGTGAAGGTCGATGCTCCAACGGGTCGAGGCCAGCCATTCGCAGAAGGGCAAGAGAGAGATCGAAGACAAGCCTACTCGCCCTGGATCCAGTACTGGTCGTGACAAGCAACGCACGCAACGTAGAGTTGCCCTCCCGCGTCGAAGAGTTGGTCGGCGTCCTTCAGTTCGGCCGCACGCATCACGAGTTCGCCCGCCCCGCGGAGCGCCTTGGCGTAACCGACCCAGGCCGGCCCTTTCGCGCGATCCGGGAACATCAGGAGATTGCCGGCCTCCGCAACGATCGCCGCGTTGGCACGAACCCGCTCCCAGTCTTCATCGCTCGTGGGTGCAAGCTCGATTCGACCCTCGGCCGTGATGATCGTCCCCGCGGAATCCCAGATGACATCCGTCGCCGGATCCAGGATCCATTTCATGACCTCCCGGGCGTCCGCGTAGGATCGGTAGGATTGCGGCGCCTCGGAAACTGGTGCCGTTCGGCACCCCGCGAGCGCGAGTGTGAGAAACGCCGTCAACACCATGCGATGGGCCATCCCTGTTGGCGATCACGAGAAACCGTAGAAATCTGATCATCTAGCCGTGGTCGCGCGCGAGTGCTGGTTTCTCGTCAGAACGGCGAATCGGTGTCGGTCGGATCGGTGTCGAGTTCGCGATCGAGAGCCGCGAGGTAGTGT